>CAZOMH010000074.1:0-11444 GCA_964580415.1 uncultured Nitrospirales bacterium | reverse complement strand
GCACGTGGCCGGGTTCACGGGCGCCACGTCCACCGAGTTCGACCCGCAGACACCGCACCCGGTAATTTGCCTGCTGTCGGAACAGCGCGGCATCAAGGAAATGGGCGGCACCATGCGGCTCGGCGAATACCGGTGCGACCTCACTCCGGGCACCAAAGCCCATGCCGCCTACGGCGTGGACACCATCCACGAACGCCACCGCCACCGCTATGAATTCAACAACGCCTATCTCGAAGCGATGGTCAGGGCGGGCATGGTTGTCAGCGGCCGCCACCCCAAGGGCGATCACGACCTCGTGGAAATGATGGAGCTGGCCGACCATCCCTGGTTCTGTTCCTCGCAGTTCCATCCGGAATTCAAGAGCAAGCCGATGAAGCCGCAACCGCTGTTCCGCGACTTTGTGACAGCGGCGCTGGCGCACAAGGAAAAGCGTGCTTAGCCGCATCGAGCGAGACCGGCTCGAACGCCGGGCATGCCTGCTGCTCTCCTGGCGCGAGAACGCGAGGGCGCTGGCCGAAGGCAGGCGTCTTCCCCGGGAACAGGACCTGCCCCAAGTCATGGACGCCGCCAGGGCGGCCGCATACTTCACCGAACAGTCCCGCAGGGCATGCCGCGAAACGGAAGCATTTAGAAAGAAACTCCGGGAGCGCATGGAAAACGCCCAAGACCTCGTGCGCGTGGCGCTGCACCAGCAGCGCGGACTCGCCGGCCGGGTGGACGGGGGCCGCATCGGCGCGAAAGCGGCCAACGACGAGAACCGGCGTCTCCAGGAGGAAATCCGCGAACGGGGCGCCGAGGCCAATCTCTGCCACCGCGTGCTGGCTCTTGAAACAGCCGATGCGCTCGGCGGATTTATCGATCTCCCGCTCCCGCGTTACGCGGGTGAAATTCGGCGGTTCACCGCGTCGGACAGTTCGGACTCGGATTCAAACGACCGCAAGGACGCAAAGGCCGGAACCGCGGCTTCACTCTCGCCCGATACCGCGGGATGGACCGGACGGCTGCGCGGCCTCTTCCCGAAGAAGCTGGGCCGCGCGGACCTTGTCGCCATCTGCGCGGCCGCGGTTGCGGTGCTCCTTTCGATAGTGTATATCCTCTATTCCACAGGATTCGCCGGAAGTGTGTCCTTCGACGTGCTTCCCGCCCCGCAGGGCGTCTGGGTGCTGTCAATGGAGAACAAGACGGCCCACACGGTGACGGTGGCGGTGCCGGGAAACGGCGGAAAGGACGCCGCCCGGGCCGACTACACCGTGTTCGTGGAGATGCAGGAATCGGGCCAAACCGAATTTCGGCGGCTGCCGGACACAGAACACGCATGGGTCTACAGCGGCACCGCGGGAACGGACGGCGGCCCCGTGAACGTGGGCGCGGGCCTGAACGCAAAATGGACTCTCAACCCGAGAACATTGTCCCTTCCGGCGCCCGACGCGCTGCTACGGGTGCTGGTTATGTCCGGACACAGGCCCATATTTGCCCAAGAACTCGCCTTTGAGACCAAGCAGAGCAAATAGACCGCCGCCCAGCGAACGCCCGGATCGTTACTGCACGACCATGTTCGACTACCACGCGATGCCAACGGATTGGCCCGGACGGGCGGAAGCCCCGGCGTGGCCACACGAAGAACGCGCTCCACACGTGGAAAACGCCCTGGCAGCAAGCGTGGCCCAACGCATGGGAAACGGCTTTCGCGAAGAACGGTTTATGCCCTACGTGCAGATGCATGAATTTGAGGCGGTCTTGTTTTCCGACGTTCATACGCTCGCGGAACTGCTGGCAACACAATCCGGAGCCGTGACATCCGGTCTTGCAGACCGGCTGGGTGAAATTGTCAGCGCCGCAGGCGGACTCGAAGCCGTCAACGACGGCCCCAACACCGCCCCCCAAAAAACGCATCCACACGCTTGTGCCGGGATACCGAAAACTGACGCACGGCGTGATCGCAGCCCAACGCATTGGTCCGGCCGGCATGCGCGCCGTATGCCCCCATTTCAACCAATGGGTGGAACGTATTGAGGCACTGAATTCCGAAACGATGCCCGCCTGCTAAGAGGCGCGGCCAGGTTTTCGTTCCTCTGGAACCTCCTCATGCGCTTTTGAAGAGGACCCACCGTCATCTTCACGCCACCAGTCCTCATCCCGCCCGCGGACCACGGTGCGGCGCACCCCGGTCGGTTTCACGCGCAAAACGATGTAATTGTACGCCCGGCCCTCCCGGGCCAGACGGCCACTCAGCGGCGCACCGCCGCCGGCGGTGAGGGTATAGCGCACGCCGTCCATCACGGTACTGGCGTAGCCGTGGATGTGGGCCATGAACACTTCGTCCACACCGTGCCTTTGCATGAGCGCGTGGAATGCGTCCGCGTTCTTCGTGAATCCGCGGCGGCGTGTGTCGGAAACGAAGGTTGCCTCGAAGTAGGCGGGCGGAATATGCATGAACACGTATCGGTGATTCGCGCCGGGTTTCCCGAGTTCCCGGTCAAGCCAGGCAAGATCGTCCCCGCGCACGCTGCCGCGCCCCTTTGTGCAGTTGTTGAAACCGACAAAGCGGCATCCGCCGTAGTCGAACGAAAACTTGTCGTCACCGTAGAGCGCCCGGAATGCCGCGAAATCGCGGCGGACACCCCGTTCATGATTGCCGGGCACGCAGAACATGGGGGCCGGATCGGTAATGGAAAGCAGTTCCACATGGTTACGCAGCAGTTCGGTGGGTGTGCCATGCCGCACGATGTCGCCGGTGTGGAAGATCATCGCCGGTTGTTCATCGACGGCGCGGCCATAGACTTCCCGGGCAACGGCAACCACATTTCGGGTGTCGCCCAAAACAACAAAACGGAAGGTATCCGCGTCGCCCTCACGGCGAATCAACCCGGCCGCCATAACATCAAGACCGTACCGTCCGCGAAGTTCACGGAGTCTTCCCATGCCCATCCGGGCGAGAAGCCACTGCACCGTAAACAGCGCGGCCAAGGCCGCGGCAAGCAGTACGGCCACAAATCCCGCGGCCTGCCAGCCGTATTTCCAGACCAGCGCCGCCAGTACGGCCGCAACAAACAGCCACAGCATTTTCTTCTTTCGCATCTTCCACTCCTGCATCCGTTTTAAGAACCGGACCTGCCTGCATTTTCGCCGGCCCGCGCGCGCGCCTGTGCGGCGCCCGCCGCGTCTCCCGCGCCGTCAAGCGCCTCAGCCAGCCGACGCCAGGGAATGACGGCGTCCGGATGTTTCTCCGCAATCCCGCGCCACTCCGCCGCGCGGCCCGCCGCGTCCCCCCGCGCGGAATAAATCGCATCGATTCGGTCCGCTGACTGGGACGATTCCGGCGCGGAGGACAGGATGGTCCGGTACTGCGCCAACGCACCGTCGCTGTCACCCGTTTGTTCCAGCGCGCCCGCGAGCAGCGCGGCATGCTGAAAATTGCCCGCATCCAATGCGGCCGACCTGCGCAGCACCTCCGCCGCGGCCTGCGCTTCGGAATGTGCCGTGAATACTGCCGCAATCCGGTCCAGGGCGGCGGCCGCCGCACCTTCCTGCCCCGCTTTTACCGGTGCCAGCGCGCGCAGCGTGCCGAGCGCGGCAACCGCATCCCCCGCATGCGCCAACGTGCCGACAAGGCCCAACTGCGCCTCACTATCATCAGGGACTTCAGACAAGAGCGTGCGGTATAGGCCGGTAGCCGCCCCGGTTTCACCGGCATCCGCCAGCGCCGCCGCCAGATGAATGCGCGGCACGCGCGCCTTTGGGTGGCGTTCCATCATGCCTCGCCATTCGGCTGCGCGCGCCTGCGCATCTCCGCGCGCTGCAAGAATGGCGTCGATGCGGGCTGCCGATCTTGGCGATTCGGGCTCGGCATCAAGCATCCGCCGGTACGCATCGAGGGCGGCGGAAACGTTTCCCGCCTTTTCCTGCACGCCACCCAGGGACACCAGCAGCCCGAGATTAACCGGGTCAATCACAGACGCCTCCTGCAGCATCCCAAGGGCCGCAGGCAACTCGCCCCTGTCGGCACGCTGTAACGCGGCGTCACCGAGACACCGGGCCGCCCGGCCCGCAGTCGCTTTGTCGGCTGCAACGGCGTCACGACACAGCACGGCCGCCTGTTCATATTCGCCGCGCCGGACCAATAATTCGGCCAGGGCAAGCAAAAGGCCCCCGTCCTTGGGAGCCAGTGCAAGACCATGCCCGTACTGGGTTTCGGCGGCGGTTTCATCTCCGGACGCTGCCAGCGCCAAACCAAAATGCAGGGCCGCCACAACACTCTTTGGATGCCCCGCTGCGAACGAGCGCCATTCCGCAGTCCGCGCCTGAAAATCACCACCCTCCCCAAGAATCTCGTCCATAAGCATGGCCGTGAGCGGTGATTCCGGTGCCTTGGTTAATACTTCCCGGCACTGGTCCAGCGCCTCATCCCGCCGGCCAAGACCCCGCAGTATCCGTGCCATTTGCAGCGCATGGCCCAGATTCTCCGGCTCCAGCGCCCTCACCATGCGCAGCAAATCGACTGCACCGTTGAGGTCGCCACTCTTGAAACGCCGTTCCGCCTCCCCGTCATACACAACAGCACCGGAAAGCCAAGTGCTTCGGTCAAAGGCCATCACCTGCCGCAGCAGCGGTTCCGCCGCCGCCCAGGCGCCGTTGCGCGCCAATGCAGCGCCAAGCAGAAACCTTTTGGACGGATTCATGGGATCGTTCGCGAATTCGGCCTGCTGCTGTTTCACCGCCGCCTCCGGGTCCGGCATCTCGGGCAACTGAAGCACCGGGGGGGCGTCGATCCGGGTGTCGGCCACGAATCGGGCGGGAACTTCGGGGAACGGTTCGTGATTCCACCGATGGGCGGCCATGAAGACACCGCACGCCGTATCAGATTCCAATTCAACCGTGACCCGGACCGGCTTGTCCGTTTTCCAGTCGGATACGGCCAGGGGGGTTAGAATGAACTCCGAAGAGGGGCTGTCCGACCAGTCCGCAGCGGCGACTTCGAAGGAGCCGCCTTGTCCGTCCCCAACAAGCACCCGGGCATGGACATGCGCCGCGAAGAGCGGGAATCGTCCGAATACAAAGGCAATGGGCGTATCATCGATCAGGTCTCGTGTGAACCTGTTCATGCCCGGCCGAAGCATAAGCCGGGAAGACAAACGCTGATCATCATCCCAGAACAGCCATTCGGTGGGAACCGTGCCGCCGTCTTCCGCGGTCCAACCCGTCTTCTGCCAGAGCGTTCGGACACACATGTCGTCGTCATCCGCAACACGGGTATTGCCGCTGATGATGAACGGGATACCGTAGAGCGACGGGTCGTCATAGTCGAGCGCCGGGGCGATTGCCCCGCAATGCAGCAAAGATTTGGACATCACCGGACGGTCCGCCCGGGTAAACAGAAGGTTGAACATGCGCAGGTCTTTGTCGAAAGGAACATCCTGAACGGCAAGAAACCGGGCTATGGCGCCGCGCAGTTCGGGAACTTCGGCGATGCTGGAAATGCGCGCCGGCAGGGCCACGTGCCAGAAAAGGAGATGGGTGGGGTTCTTGGCAAAGGCGGCCGGCCAGCATATGCGGCCGCCGCCGGGCACATGGTGCGTTCCCGGCCCCGTGCCGGTTGCGATGCCGCGGTCGGCCAGCCCCCACATCTCAATGACCGGAACGCCGTCCAATGCATACCCCGGTCCCCCCCCCCACTCCGACAGCACCCGATCATCCTTCCCCTGAAAATCCGCCAGGGAAATATGGGGGTCGAAAAGGCGGGAAGCCTTGACCGGTTGACGCCACATTCCCGCCACCGTGAAACGAAACTCGGGCGCATGCCGAAGAATTAATCCGGGCTGAACCGTCCAGAGTCCGCCCAGAACGCAGACGGCCGCGGCCGCAAACCGGACCCACCACCGCGAATTCCGCAGCGCGCATACCGGAAGAACCGCCATAAACGCAAGCAGCCCGTAGAAGGGCGCGGGCAGCCTGAATTCACGCATCCAGTCACCGCCATTGCGCCAAGGCACCGCCAGACTCAGGGCAACCATGCCCGCGGCAAAGAACCACAACCGGCGCCGAGGCCGCCACAGCCCCCCCGCGGCAGCCAGCAGCAGAAGCACCGGACCCACTCTCCACAAATAATCCTTCACGTAATTGAAACCGCCTTCCGCGATTTCCCGGGAAATTGGCGCCGCCTTGGCGCGCACGGTATTGGGCAGGAAGTCGCCGTAATAGGCCAGCCGGAAAACCGTAACCGCGGCAAGAACCCCCGCGGCGGCAGCCGCCCACACGATGGCGCGACGCCTTTGAACGGGATCACGCCAAGAGACTGTCAAGAGCCATGCGAGCGCCCATCCCGCGTAGACAAAACCTTCGGGGCGAAGCGTGAGCATCAACGCCGCGCCCGCGGCCATCGTCGCGGGTGCGGCCGCCGCCGCGCCCGCAAACAAAACAGCCGCCGCGCAGGCAGTCGCCGATCCCTCCAGGCCGTTGCCGAAACCAACCGGCAGGGCCGTCATGCACAGGAGCAGGAAAAGCGGCAGACGCGCCTCCCAGGTATCGCCCATGACGCGCATGAACGCCCGGCGAAACACGAGAAAGGCCGCAACAGCAAAGAAAAGCACCATCAGGTTGTCGGCGGTATCAACGGGAATGCCCAGCCGGACCAGCAGCGCCAGCAGCAATGTCCAAAGAAGATTGCTGATCCCCTCCACGTACTCGCCGGGGTTGTACACCAGTCCGTCGCCGCGCGCCAGGTTGCGCGCATACCGGTAACAGATGAAGGCGTCCTCCTTGCCCACACTCCAAAAAAGCATGACCTGCGCGGAATAGAGGAGCACTATAAACACATCGGTCAGATGAAGCGGCCAACGGGCCGCCCCGCGCCGGAACGCCGGAATTTCCGTATCTGATTCACCGTGAAACGACAACATTCTGCATTTCCTCAGAACCGGAACGGGAGGCGGCGGTGACGCCCGCAAGAATGAAGAAAACGGACATCACGGCCTCCTAATAAACCAACCCGGTCCGACGGATGCCGGGTATCCGCGTCCTGCGCCGACTCCTGTGCGGATACTGCGGCATCCGTTACTGCGCCGGTTGCCCGCCGAGTTGTTTGAGCGCCTCGGCCACGTTTGGCTGGTCGGACCGCACGGCAATCGATTTCTCGTAGGCCTTCTTCGCCTCATCAACTTTTCCGGCTTGAAGCAGCATCGCGCCGAGGAAGTTGAGCGTGTCCACATCGTCCGGTTTCAATTCCAAAGCCCGGTTGGCGGCGGTTACCGCGTCGGGCAGGCGCGCCGCGCGATAGAACAGTTTTGAAAGGGCCGCCTGTGCGGCGGCATCGTCGGGCACCTTGGCGCCGCCGGCCTGAAAGTCTGCCAGCGCCTTGCGCAGCAGAATCCGGGTGTCGGTGTCGTAGGGCTGCGCCGCTTTGCCCAGCGCGTCCAGCGCGGCCGATGCCTCGACGATTTTCCCGCCGCGCGCATCCAGCGCCGCTTTCCCGATAAGCGCCTGCGCATGGTCCGGCTTGCGCTTGAGCGCCTCGGCATACGACTGCGCCGCCGTGTCATACTGTCCCGCCCGGTGCTGTACCCGTCCGGTCAGGAACCACGCATCCGCCGCACCCCCGCTGTCCGGGTCAACCGCCAGCGATTTTCCCAGCGCGGCCAGGGCCTTTGCATCGTCGGCGGGACCGGACTCCACCCATGCCCGGCCCGCGGCACGCCACAGCGCGGCATCCTGAGGCGCTTCGGCGGCACGGCGCTCCAACTGCGCCGCGGCCAAATCATAATAGCCCAGCAATCCGAGCAGTTCCGTGTATTCGGCGCGCACCTTGGAATCTTTGGTTTCATCGGCATTGACGCTTTGAAACAACCCAAACGCATCAAGCAGGTCGTTGCGGTCGGGCGGGTCGCGCCGGGCCACGGGAGCCATGGGCGGCGCGGCCGCGGCCCCGGCCGCCTCCTTGTAGCGCTCGATCTTCTCATGCGCCAGAGAGATGGGGTCCTGCCCCTGCGCCAACAGCGGCAACAACAGGACAAGAACCGCGAGAAGCACTGTGCAAAAATGTTTGGACATCCGTCTTCCACCGTTGTTGGGGCGCATCCCGCCCCCGCCATTGGACAACAGGGTAAACGAGGGCGGGGGCCAAGCACAAACAAACGCGCCGGACTGTCCCCTGAAGGGGCGGCCCGGCGCGACCCGATTCAAACACAAATTGTCAGCCCTGCAGCATGACCCGGCGGATAATGCGCTGGCTTTCGGTGGCGTCGAGCGTCTTCTGGGCCTTGCGCAGCTCGGCCGCATCCAGCTTCTCCAGCTTCTTCCAGAGGATCGACAGGTTGCCCATGGCAATCTGAAGCGCATGGGTCGGCTCGATGCGCTGGGGCTGAATGTCGATGGTCACATACCCTTTGAACTTGCTGCTCTTGAGATAGAACAGCGCTTCCATCGTTTCCCACAGATGCAGCGTGCCGGGAATCATGTTGTCGTCCCACAACTGGTACCCGTCGCTGAAGTACACCTGGAACAGCTTGCTGGCCCGGGTCAGGAAGGCGATGGATTCGGCCGGATTCTCGCCGGCCATCAGCGCGTGCGAGAAATTGAGCCCGACGCCCACGTTCTTCATCGCGATTTCCTGGCACATCGACAGCGCCTTGCCCACGGAAGCAATGGTCAGCCGTTTGCGCGGATCGCGCGGCTTGTAGGCAATGGCCACGTTCACATCGGGCGACGCATATTTGGCAATGGTTTTTATGGAGGAAATGACCGTGTTCCAGTGCGTGGTGTAGTCCACGTGGAACGGATAGTCGAAACCGTCGGTGTACAGGCGGAGCACCACTTCCGTCGTGCCCAGGGCGCGGGCGATGTCCACCGCCTTGCGGCCCTCGTCGATGGCGGCATTGCGGGTCTTCTGGTGCTGGTGGCCGAATCCGGCCAGCGCGAAACGGCGCGAATGGCTCAGACTCGCGGCCACGCACGAGCAGGCAAGACCGTAATCCTTGAGCAACCGTTTCATTTCCTTGACGGGCATCTCGTTCGTGATGTCGTTTTGACGGATTTCCACCGCCTTAATACCTTTGAGCTTGGCAATGGTCGAAAGAACGTCCGCCGTGCGCGGCGCATCGCGATAGCCCTCAGTGCAAAAACCGTCATGCGCGTTCGAAAACACCCACAGGCCGGTAGCCAATCGCAGGGTCATGTCCGATTCTCCTTGCGTGGAGCCTTACCCTGGGTAAGACACCACATGCTTTACTGCTTTTCGGGTTTCTCAAGCCTTCCACAAAGGGTTAGATGAAGCCGGGCACGTGAACACATGCCGGAAACCTTCGGATAAATGAAGAAGGCCTGCAAGGTACGCCAGAACGAGGCGTACTTTACATGAATACCGGGAAATTGTCAATAGGTTCCCGAAAAATGCCGACAATTCAATGATTATGCTAAATTTTCGCCAATTGCAATTGTTACAATGTGCAACAGCAACAGACGCATGCGTCCAATCGTCCCGTACCAAGTTGACCAACCCACGGGCAATGGATGAAAATGCAGCCATGATTAACGGTACTTTCACAGAAACGGCACCTTTTCACAAGACGGGCTGGTATTGCCCGGCATGGCCGGGCGTGGTGCTTATCGCACTGGTCTGCATGCTGTCGGCCGCGGCGCAGGAGGCGGTGCCGGTGGTTCCGGGGCGCGGCACCGCGTCGGCAGCCGCTGCGGAAGAACCTTCCTCGAACACCCCGGCGGAACTGGAAACGCCGAAGCAACCGACGGCCTTTCCCCCGGTGCCGGGAAAGACACACGCCACCAAGGGGGAGGTGCTCTGGAAGGGGGCTGCCCCGGATTGGGAATCACGGGCACTTCTATTCCGCATGCGCGATTCGAACGAGCCGGAGGCCCGGGCAAGGGCGTTGGAAATGCTGCCCCTGAACGAGGCCAAGGCCGCAGATTTGGAACGGCTGTTCTTTGCCGCCGAGGACCCGCAGCCATCGGTGCAGCAGGCGGCATGGAGCTCGCTGGACCGGTGCGCGGAAAAGGACCTCTTCGCCTACACCATCCGGACGCTGGCCTGGGGCACTTCCGACCGGGTGCGGTCGCTGGACGCGGCGCTGCCGCGGCTGGGGGTGCGCCTGGAAAAGATGATGACGGCCACCCTGGAAACGGAACTTGAGACGCCCCGCCACCGGCGGGCGGCGGCCTATTGCCTGGGACGTTCCGGCGGGGAATCGGCGGCGCCACTGCTGGCGAAATACGCGCGGTCGGAACAGGGTGATCTGGCGCAAACCTGCGCCGTGGGACTCTCAATGCTGCGGTCACCGGGCGCCCTGCGCGACTGGGAGGCGATGCTGGCGCATCAGGACGCGACCATCCGCATCATCGCCGTGCGGGCGCTGGCAGACTTGGAGACGCAGCCGGCCAAGCAGGCGCTTCTTGAAACGGCGGAAGGCAAACGTGAGGCCGGACGACCGGCCGAGCAGGAGGCGGTGCGGGCCGTCGGCCAGTGGCCGGATGCGGATTCAATACCGTCACTGATTGACATCATGCGGTTAAACAAGCCCTTGAACTCGCTGGCGGCGCGGCTGCTGCACGAGAAAACGGGGCAGAGCTTCGGCACAAGCCCGGAGCCGTGGGATGCATGGCTCCAGCAGGGCGGTCAAAAACGGGGACAGGGAGAAGTGGTGCAGCAGCAACCGCAGGAATGACCGCCCTGGGAGGCCGGTAGGGGACCACATGGAACTGACAGAATCGCAAAGGGAGTGGCTGACGCTGGCGCTGGTGCCCGGGGTCGGTTCAACCCTGTTTATCCGCCTGCTGGCGCGCTTTGGCCGGCCCGAGACCGCGCTGCGGGCGGCCGAGGCGGAAGTGGCCGAGATCGTGGGCCCGGCAGTGGCACAGCGCATTCGGCAATACCGCGGGTTTGTCGATCTGGAGGCGCAGGAACGGCTGATGCGCCAGTTCGACACAACACTGATCACCATGGACGACCCCGCCTATCCGCCGCGGCTCGCCGAAATCTACGACCCGCCGCTGGTGCTCTTTGCCCGGGGCGAACTGCTGGAAACGGACCAGTACGCCGTTGCGGTTGTGGGAACGCGCAAGCCGACAAACTATGGACTGGGCATGGCCGAACGCCTTGGGACGGACCTGGCCGCGCGGGGCATCACGGTCGTCAGCGGCATGGCCGAGGGCATCGATGCGGCGGCGCACCGCGGTGCCATGAAGGCGGGCGGACGCACCATCGCCGTGGTGGGCTCGGGCGTGGACCAGGTGTTCCCCGCCATGCATGCCGACCTGATGCAGGAGATCATCCGGAACGGGGCGGTCGTGTCCATGTTCCCCATGGGCATGCCCGCAATGGGCGGTAATTTTCCCCGGCGCAACCGCGTGATTAGCGGCCTGGCACTCGGCATTGTCGTGGTGGAGGCGGGACCGACCAGTGGCGCACTCATTACCGCCCGGCATGCGGCCGAACAGGGCCG
>CAZOMH010000073.1:0-11479 GCA_964580415.1 uncultured Nitrospirales bacterium | reverse complement strand
GGATGAGCTCCTTGGACTGTGTGTCCTGCGGATGGGCCTTTCCGGCGATGATAAGCTGGACGGGCCGGTCCGGGTCGAGCAGTATCTTCTTGAGCCGTTCGAGGTTCTTCAGGATGAGCGTGCCGCGTTTGTACGTGGCGAAGCGCCTCGCGAAGCCGATGGTGAGGGTTTCACTGTCGAGCAGCTCGCTGGCGCGGCGCTGCTCCGAACTCGATGCGCCCCGGTTCACAAGCTGCCGCTGCATGCGGCGCCGCGCGAAACTGACCATGCGTTCCCGGCGCCGCTCGTGGGTGCGCCACAGCTCGGTGTCGGGCACGGCGTCAATCCGCCGCCATATCGTGCTGTCGTGGGGCGAATTGACCCAGTCGGGGCCGATATAGCGGTCATAGAGCGTGGCGAGATCGCGCGATATCCAGGAACGGATATGGACCCCGTTGGTCACATGCGAGATGGGAACCTCGTCCTCGGGCGCCCCCTTCCACACCTGCTGCCACATGTTGCGCGCGACGTGGCCGTGCAGTTCGCTGACCCCGTTCGAGGCGGCGGACAGCTTGAGCGCGAGCACGGTCATGCAGAAGGGCTCCCGGCCGTCGCCGGGGTTCTGGCGGCCCAGCGCGAGAAGGTCGTTGAGCGGCACGTTGAGCTGGCTGCAAAAGTCGTTGAAATAGGCGGCAATCAGGGCCGGATCAAACATGTCGTTGCCGGCGGGCACGGGGGTGTGCGTGGTGAACAGGCTGCTGACCTTGACCACCTCGAGCGCCTGGTTGAACTTTATCCCGTCGCGCTGCATCAGGTCGTGTACGCGCTGGAAGGTCATGAACGCGGCATGGCCCTCGTTGATATGGAAGACCGTCGGGTGCAGGCCCACCGTGCGCAGGGCCAGCACGCCGCCCATGCCCAGCATGATCTCCTGCTTGATGCGCGTTTCCCGGTCGCCGCCGTACAACTGGCCCGTGATGGCGCGGTCGGACTGGGAATTTGCCTCATGGTCGCAGTCGAGCAGATAGAGCGGCACGCGCCCCACCTGGCATTTCCAGACCCATGCCTTCACCACGCGGCCGGGGAAAGGCACCTCGATTTCGACGGGACGCCCGTCTTCGCCGCGCGCCTGCAAGATGGGCATGTTGTGGAAATCATTGCGGGGATAAAGTTCCTGCTGCCAGCCGTCGGCGTTCAGGTACTGCCGGAAATATCCTTCGCGGTAGAGCAGGCCCACACCAACCAGCGGCAGGCCCAGATCGCTCGCGGCCTTGAGATGGTCGCCGGCAAGCAGGCCCAGGCCGCCCGAATAGATGGAAAGGGATTCCTGAAGGCCGAATTCGGCGGAAAAATACGCGGCCAGCAGTTCCTTGGGCGCCTGCGGGTGCCGGTTGTGCCAGTCTCCGCCGCACATATACTCCTGCAGGCGCGCCGCCACACGGTCCAAGTGGGCCAGGAAACTGACGCTCTGTTCCAGCTCGGCCAGTCGGCCCTGGCCAATCTCGCCCAGCAGCCTGCGCGGGTTTTGGTCGGTGGCCACCCAGAGGTCGCGGTCCATGCGGAAAAATAGATCCACAGCCTCGGGATTCCAGGACCACCACACATTGTTCGCGATATCCATGAGCCGCGCCAGGCGGGGCGGCAGTTTGGGCACCACGGTAAACTTGGTCACATGCGCCATTATGTATCTCCTCGTGCGCCCCGGGGCACAACGGCAAAAACCATGGTTCTGTTGCGGGCCACAGGCCGACAGCGGGGATCATACCCTTATTTGGGGTCCTCAGAAAACAAAGACGTGCGCCCGTATCATCCTTCCCGCGGCGTGAAAGGGGGGCAAAACCCACCATTTGGTCGTTTTACACCTCCGGCAACGGAACGAACCCGCCGGGGAAGGGTATAGTATACAGCAATGAATACACGATGCCTTTGGCTCGTTTATCATTGTTGGGAAGAACAGACGTGAAAGAAACGAGCAGCATGGTTACCCTGGACCCGACACGCACACCGGACCCGGAACGGAGCTCCAAACTGGAGGCGCTGGTGCGTCTCCTTGACGATGCGTCTCCGGTGGTGCGCGATGCTGTAACCTTTGAGTTCGCTTCCTACGGACCGGGTCTTGGCGAGGATTTGCGACGGCTGAAAAACCGGCCCGACGAGGCTGGCTGGAAGCTGCTCGGCAGGATCACGGGCGTGCAGTACCGGCGCCGGATAGCCCTCGCCTGGCCCCACTGGCCCCACATCGTGGACGACCGGATTCGTCTCGAACGGGCCTTGACCATCCTGGCCGAATTCCAAAACGGGCCCCGCTGGCACCCGCCGCTGGGCGAATCGCTTGACCGGCTTGCCGAAGAATATCTCGGCTGCGAAGGTGAAAAGTCGCCGGATGACCTTGCCCGGTTCCTCTTTCATGAAAATGGAATGCAGTGCGCCAAAAACGGCATGCTCCAGTCCGAGTTCAGCAACCTTGCCCACGTGATCGAATCAGGCATGGGCCTGCCGGTCAGCCTGGTCTGCATCTACCTGATGGTGGGGCGGCGGGCCGGGCTGGACATCCACGCCTGCAACTGGCCGCGCCATTTTCTCGCCCGCTACCGGGACGAATCGGGAATGTTCATTGTCGATCCCGCCAATCATGGGGCGGTGGTTGACGCCGAAACCTTCCTGAGCATGCAGGGCACCTCGCGCGATGCCGCCGAGGCGGTGCTCTCGTTCGAGGTCGATGCCGCCACGGTTGTCACCCGCGTTCTGGGCAATCTGGTTCGTGCGTACCGCAGCGAGGGCGACACGGACAACTATCTGTTCTGCATGGAACTGCTGCGCGATATCGAATCCAAAACCCGCGCAGGCGCGCTCTGCTGATTCCGGGACACCAGCACCGACTGCGCAGGGTCCTTTTTAGTCCGGCGGGACGCCATCATATCTCAGACTGGCCAAAGCGGGGGCCCGTGCTGTTCCGCCACCGCAGCCCACAAGAAGCCCCGTCGCGCATCACCGCCCCGAAACGCAAAAGAGGGCTCTGTCCATTTGCAGATTCCTCCGGTGTCCTCCTATTCTTAACGCATGGCGAACCTGACTTCCGCCACGAAAACGGCGACCGGATTGAAAGTGACCTGCGTGCTGGACCGTTGGCAGTAGGCCAAGAAAGACACGGTCAGCGACGAAGAATTCAGGAATATCAATCCCCTGCAAGGTTAATGCTTGTGGAAAGGCAACTGTCCAGGCACCCGGCATATTGTGTTCTTCTTGAAGCCCGCGCCCCTATATTGTGGCCGCGGCGGATATGATGAAAAACAGACGAAGACATCGCGCCACAGTCGAAGCCCTAGCGAGTCGGGGAAGGTACTGGTTTGGCGGGGTGTGCGACGGCATTCTGGCGCGCGCAAGGCCGGAACTGCCGCCTCCCGAAAAGACGCCCAAAAAACGGGGCCGGGCAAAGAACGCCAAATCCACCAACCTCAACCTGTACGGACGACTGAAAATACGCCGCGACGCAGTGCTGCTGTGCCTGCGAGCCCCCAAAGTCCCCTTCACCAACAACCGCGCAGGGCAGGACATCCGTATGGTCAAGCTTCGGCAGGAAATATCCGGCTGCGCGCGCACTTTCGAGGGGGCACAGCGCTTTGCCCGCATCACGGGCCAGGTGTCCACCTCCCTCAAGCAGGGCGAGGACCTGCCCGACAACACCGTAAAGGCTATTGCGGGGCGTCTGTGGGTGCCGAAGCCCCGCACTTCACCATCACAACAACCTGGCCGGTCACAAAATACCAAATGAATACTTGCATCATCCCGCGCGTTTAGTACAATGTGTTCCAACGTATTGGCGCAGGCCCCTGGCGGGGTGACGGTCGCCAGCGTTGGCGGTTGGCTGGAGGCGGGAGTATTCTCCCCGGGTAAGGAAAGGAAACGAGTAACAATGAAAACGTGGATGAAGGTTCTCAGTTGCGCGCTGGTATTGAGCGTGATGACTTTGGGCATCGTCGGTTGCGAGACCTACGGCGAAGCGGCCGGTCTTGGCGGCGGTTTGGGTGCCGGTGCCGGTGCAATCATCGGGCACCAATCGGGCCACACCGTTGAGGGCGCGTTGATCGGCGGCGCGCTGGGTGCCCTTACGGGCCTCATCGTTCACGATGTCAAGGTAAAGCAGGCCCGCAGCCGCGAACAAACGGCGCAGGTGTACAACTACCAGCCGACGCAGGGTGAAATGCTCACACTGGAACGTTCCGAAGTGCTGCCTCCGTCGGTGCGTCCCGGCGAAGAAATCTCGGGGACCATCCAGTACGCCCTGCTGGGCACCGGCCCCGGTGCGCAGACCAGCGAACAGCGGACAATCATGCAGGGTGATCGTGTCGTCGCGGACATTTCCACCCAGAGTTTCACGCGGCAGGACGGCACCTGGGTCAGCACACTGCCCTTCCGCCTTCCGGGCAATATCCAGCCGGGCCAGTACTCGCTGGTGACGACGGTGCGCACCTCCCGTTCCGCCATTTCCGGACGCGCAAACTTCACTGTGCTGTAAACCGCACGGCGGCAGCCTGATACTGATCGCGCCGTACCCTGGAAAACGGGGTGCGGCGCGTTGTTCTTGGGCAAGCGGGACTTGCCGGTCCGTTACGGGGTTATTGCCCCACCGGGGTGGCTTTGAGCGCCGCCAGATTCTTTATTGCCTGCTCCGCCTCCGGGTTCTTATTCAGCAGCGCTTCGTAGACCGCGATGGCTTTGCCCCGTTCTCCCGCCTCTGCAAGCAGGCTGCCAAGATTGACAGCCGCAATTTCCAGTCCCGGGTCGGCAGCGAGCGCCGCCCCGAATTCCTGCCGCGCGTTGTCGGTCTGACCCGCCTTCTTCAGCTCCCAGCCGAGATTGTTGTGCGCCAGCGCGTTTTCCGGCGCCACGATGACCGCATTGGTGTAAGCGTCCAGCGCGTCCTGCGCTTTGCCGGCGGCCGCATAGGCAAAGCCGAGGCGCAGCCATGCGGACCCGTTGTTCTGGTCCTCGCGGACGGCGTCCTGGAATTCGGCCGCGGCCGCGTCGGGGTTACCCGCATCGGCCAGGGCAATGCCCCGGTGGTAGTGCCAGGTGGCGATACTGGGCGTGTACGGAACGAGAGGCGTGCAGGCCGCGCCGTAGAGGGCGATGCCGGACACGGTGCCGATGAGAGCGTGGCGGCGATGGCCGGGCGTGACGGCCCATCGGGCAAGTTGGGCCAGGGCAGCTCCGCCGAGCAGGATGAGGAAGGGGGTCACCGGCAGCCGGTAACGTCCGGCGATGAAGAACGGCAGGACGGACAGGAAATGGCCGAGGACCAGCGTGAGCGCGAGGGCCGCCGCCTGCGGGTGGTGGAATCCGGGACAACATCCCGCAAAAGCCCCCTTCAAAGACACGAGGGACATAAGTCGGCTGGGGATGCATTTCACCACAAACAAACCGCCCGCCTTCCCGGGTCCCCCATTGAGGATGGCAGGGACAAAAGTCGGTTTGGGGATGTATTCCGCCAAAACCTGACCATGCACCTGTCCCAAATCCCCCATCGAGGGGGGAAGGCCCGAAGGGCCGGGGGGTGTGGATCGCCGCGTCAGAGCCCAACCGCGACTTTTGTCCCTGCCATCATCGGGGCGGGCTTGTCCCGCCGAAGCTTCCTGGCGAAGGCGGATGGACCGAAGGGCCGGGGGCGGGTCCGGGCGTGTCAGAAGCATACACCCCCCGCTGCTGCGCGGCACCCCCCTCAAGGGGGAATCTAAGACTTCTGTCCCCCCTGTCTTCAAAGGGGGGCTTGAAACAGCCTCGGTCCCAACTTCATCCGCGCCGCGCAGCCATGCGCGGGCGATGATGGCCCACATTAGCGCCACCATGACGGCTGCCGGCACCCCGGCAAGCATCACCATCATGGCGGCAAAGAGCGCCAGACTGTCGCGCATGCCAAAGCGCGGCTTTCCGGGCGCGGTCGGACCGCCGCGTCGGGCCAAGGCCATCACAACCCACAGCAACGCCAGGGCGAACAGGAGCGGAAAGCCCGGCAACCGGCGCAAGAGCGGGGAATGCTCGCGTTCGATGGAGACCACCTTGCTGTCCGACACCTCGGCGGGCCCCCAGAAAAGCGCGGCCTTGCGTGCGGTCAGCCACAATGCCGCCAAGGGGTCGCCCGTCCAGAAATCCAGTGCGCGGCGGTAAAACCAATGCGATACCGTGGAAAACGAGGCATCCGGCAGGTTCTGCTTCGCGGCCAGCCCGCGCTCCAGTTGCGGGTAATTGAAACAGTTCCATTCCCGGCACCCGGCAATATCGTTCAGGTCTTTTATCTTCGGCGAATCGCCGGTGCTTCGCGGGTTGTTGCCGATGTACGCATTGACACCGCCGTAGTAAGAGACGAGCACGAATTCGTGGGCGACGCGCCAATTACGCACCAATGCGGGACTTATGACCACGACCGCGGCCAGCAGGAAGGCCAGTGCATGGGCCACGCCCTGTTTCAGTGGCGCTTTGCCGTTCCATGCCGCCCAGACGAGCCAAGCGGCGGCAAGAACACCCGGCAGGAGCACATTGGGCCGGACCAGCGCGTGCAGCCCCAGCAGCACGCCCGCCAGCAGGAGCCAATCCCGGCGGCGCGATGTGAATCCTTTCCAGAGCGCACCAGCCATGGCCAGATACAGGAACACTTCCAGCACGGGCGAGTTTAGTTCGCCCTCAAAATAAATGAATGACCAGAAAACCGCGCCAAGCGCGGAAGCGGACAATCCTGCTCCCCGGCCAAACCATGCCTTGCCCAGAAGGTAGAGCAGCAGCAGATTGGCCAGGCCCAGCAAGGTTTGCACAACGCGCGGAGCGCCGTAACCGAGGCCCAGCACACGGTACACCGCCGCAAGGAAGTAGGGGTATCCCGGCGGACGGCCGTAGGGCGTGGTTTGAATCTTCGGGTCGTCCGCATGGGCGGGCGGCGACCAGTTGCCGGTAACAAGCGCGCGGGCCCAGTAGTCGTTTAGTTGCGGGTCCAGCACAGGCGAGGCAAAGTCGGGTGCGTGCATGACGGAGAACAGATAGATGACGCGCAGCAATAGACCCACCGCCAGGATCGCCGCCAGGGCGGCGATGCCGCGACGGTCGGACAGTCCGGGTTTCTGTTCCCCGCTGGGTTGCATGGTGCGCGCGTATACTCCTGCGTTGGTTAGCTTTGAGGCGAACACTACGTTATCATAACGCGCTGAATAAAGTGCGTGAAGTCCGCGGGACGTTCCGGTTCCCTTTTGAAGACAGGGAGGACAGAAGTCTTGGGTCCCCCCTGCGGGGGGGGGCGAAGGCCCGAAGGGCCGGGGGGTGTAGGTTTTGGGCGCATGCGGAAGCATACACCCCCCGCTGCTTCGCAGCACCCC
Organism: uncultured Nitrospirales bacterium; assembly: GCA_964580415.1. Classification (GTDB taxonomy): domain Bacteria; phylum Hydrogenedentota; class Hydrogenedentia; order Hydrogenedentales; family CAITNO01; genus CAITNO01. The sequence goes on along the minus strand of CAZOMH010000073.1, from coordinate 4,139 downwards.
CCTCAAGGGGGGATATAAGACTTCTGTCCTCCCTGTCCTCAAGGGGGGACTTGAAGGTCGCGTTCCTTTGCAGTGTTGTTGCGCGATGACAGCCGAGGACGGCTGCCCCACTATTATGGAAACAAATCATTTGAAACAGCCTGACGAACAGACACCCCCGGAGAAGGGTGGAACACTCTTCCTGTTCTGGTGCCGTGAAGGCTCCGGCAGCGGACGGGGCGAGCACCTCGCCCGTGCGTTGGGTGCGGTGTCGGCTTATGTATGGAGGGCCAATCTGGCCGCGGCATTGTGGAAGACGCCGTTGCGCTACCTGCTGCAGACATTGGACACGGCGCGAATTCTTCGCAAACACAAGCCCCGGGTCGTCTACGTGCAGCTTCCCCCGGTTTTCCCGTTGCTCCAGACATGGTTGTACGCGCGGCGCACGGGGGCGCAGATCATTGCGGACAATCACACTTCCATACTTGACGAACGGTGGAAACGGTTTCACTGGCTGCAAAAGCCGCTGGCGCGGCGTATCCGGATCAACCTGGTGCACAACGAGGCCAACGCCGCATTGCTCCGAAGCTGGGACGCGGCGGGTGTGCTGCTGCTCAAGTCTCCGGCGGTGACTTCGGAAGAGATACTGGACCCGAATGCCGACCTGTCGGCGTTTCAGGAGAAACTGAACGCGCCGGGGTTGATTCGGGTGCTCATGGTCAACCGCTTCGCGGTGGACGATGCCTGGCGGCAGGTGTTCGCCACGGCACGCATCACGCCGGAGGCGCGCTTCTTCGTCACGGGTGACCCGGCCCGGTCGGGCATCCCCCCGGACCAGGTGCCGGACAATGTCGTGCTCACCGGGCTGCTGCCCAAGCCGGTGTTCATCGCGCTCATGGCCGCGTGCGATGTCACGCTGTCGCTGACGCTGCGTCCGGACACGCTGCTCTGGTCCATCCGGGAGAGTCTGGCGCTGGGCAGGCCCTTTGTGGCGAGCCGTTCGCCGGTGATGCTGGCCGAATTCGAAGGCTTGGGTCTGTTCACCGACCACGGCCCGGAGGACATGCGCGCGCGCATTCTGGAGGCCTGTGAACAGCGTGACACCTGGCGCAACGCCATGGCCGAATACATCGCGCAGGACCAGGATCGTTTCAAACGCCAGACGCGGGAAATGAGGGAACTGCTTGGCGTTGACCGACCCGGTTCCAAGTAAGACGGCGAAGAACCGTCACCTCGCCTTGTAGTGAATCACCGCCGCGCCGGGCTTGGCTGTGATGGTCACATCGAAACCGGCCATGATTTCCCTGCCGGTGATTTCGCGTGCGGGGGCATTGTCCCAGTCGGTGACGATGTAGGTCTTTTCCGGGTCAAGACCGCGCGGCATGACTTGAAGCTTCTCTTCGGCACAGTCGTCGCGGCGGAACGCGAGTACCAGTCCCTCGTTGCGCGTCTCGTCGTTGTACTGCCATGCCATCCAGCGGTTCTTGTCGAGACAGTTGGGGGTGAGCGGGTAGAAGTCGGCGGTGAACAGGTGCCGGACCGATTTTACCTGTTCGATCATGGCCGCGGCCTTCTGCCACATATCACCCTCGTGGTACCAGTCAAAGGGCAGGCTGATGTGGGAACCCATGCCGCTGCGCAGGAGGTAGGAATCGGGGGCCACCGCGCCGATGCCGACGTAGGGCATCCACAGCGAGAGGGCGGGGTTCATGGCCTGGTCGGCAATGGGGTCCCAAATGTGATCGCTTCGCGTGAGGGTCAACGCGCGGCGCATCATTTCAAAGTCGATGCGGCGTCCGCCGCTGGCGCAGTTGTCGATGAGCAGGTTGGGATGATCGCGCATGAGCGTGTCGTAGAAGTCGTAGAGCCCCATGATGTGGCGAATTTCATTCATGCCCTGCCGGTCTTCGGATTCGCCGTTGCGCCAATACCACAGCGGCGAGAGGTTGGCGTCCTGCCGGTATATGTCAATGCCCGCCTCGCCGATGATGCGCGAGTATTCCGCCTTGACCCATGCGAGCGCGTCCGGGTTGCCCAGATTGAGCATGTGGAACTTGTCGTTCTCCTGGTAGCGCCAGGGCGCGGGCGTGTTCGCCGGTTTGAGCAGCCATTCCGGGTGGTTGTTGTAAAGCCAGGTGTCGGGCATCACACGTTCGGGCTCGAACCACACCAGGAAGCGCAGTCCGTTGGCATGGGCCGCCTCGCCGACGGGCTTGAGACCGTTCGGGTAACGTTTTGTGTTGGCGGTCCAGGTGCCGACGGCGCGGGCCCACATGTCCTGTTCGCCGTTCCAGCCCGCATCGATCCACCAGGTGTCCGCGGGGAACTTGTGCGCGGCGATATTCTTGATCCCCTCGACCATGTTTGCCTCGGTCGAGCCCTCGAACGGAACCACGCCGTGCGGTGAAACGGCGACGGGCGGTTCGACCGTTTTGCCGCCGGGGCGCGGCGAGTAGTGTTTCAGCAGCAGCGCCCGCAGCAGGTTGTTGCCCCGAATGGACTCGTCTCCCGCCCAGAACAGCAACAGCATGGCGGGCGTTCGGATTTCCTCGCCGGGGTGCAGTACCAGGTGGGTGCGTTCCATGCCGGCGCGGACGCGGATTCCCTCCTGCACGGGCTCAAAGGATGCCGCCCACTGGCCGGTCCAGCCGACGCCGAGAATCACGCCGTCCCCGCCGGGCATGGACAGGTTGAAGAAGGGCATCACACCGTCGGAGGAACGACCGCCGTCGGGGGCGAAGTTCATCGTCTTGTCAAGGACCGTTTCCTGCGGTTCGAAATCGCGCGCCTCCTCGTGGCTGCCCCGCGCGTGCAGCAGGCGGAAGGGGCCCTTTTCCATCTGCCCGCCCAGGACCATGCTGAGCACCTGCACGTCTTGCAGGAGCGGCGTGTCGGCCGTGCCGGTGTTCTTGAACCAGAGCGTCCATTCCACCGCGGGGAAGTCGGCGTATTCAATACCCACGCACCGAACGACAAGGCCCGTATTGGGGGCAGTCCAGGTGATAGTGTGTTCCGTTCTGTCGGCATCCAGGACATGGGAGCTTGTATCGGCATCGCTTCGCACCAGAAACGAGAAGCTGTCGCCGCTGCCGCCGCAACCAAACCGGAAGGGTTGGCCCTTTGGGTCTTGGAAGAAGTGCTGTGCCCAATCCCGCGCTTTGGCCTTTTCGGCGTCCGAGGGGGTGACGGCGGCGGCGGGCAGCACCCACGAGGCCGCCAGTATCGCGATAAGCGCGAGGGCGGGAAATCTGTGCATTGCAAGCTTCTCCGTGGTTCAGGCCATTGAGCGGTGACAGGTGCGGCTATTCCAGCCGCATTTCGGCGCGCATTTCCTCGCCCACGGGTTTGTTCAGCTCGAAGCCGACCTTCCTGCACAGGCGGAGCATGGGGGTGTTTTCCGGGTGAATTATGCCAACCACGCGCGCCGCGCCCTCGGCACGGGCCACGGCGACGGTGTGGCGCAGCAGCGCCTCGCCCAGCCCGCGCCCCTGGAAGGCGTCGTTCACGACCACGGCGAAATCCATGTCGCGTGTGCCGTGAAGCCGGACAAGCCGGGCGATGGCCAGAATACAGTCCACATCCAGCGCTTCGTCATATTGGACCGCAACCAGGCCGATCTGTCGGTCATAGTCCACAAAACAAAGCTGGGTCAGCCGGTCGTGCCGGATGCGCTGGTCCAGTGAGAGCAGGCGCAGATACCGGAAATAGACGGTTTCGCTGGAGAGGGTATGGTGGAACGCCACCATTGCGCCCTCGTCCTCGGGGCGCACCGGGCGCAGCACGATTTCCGAGCCGTCCTTGAGCGTGGCATTGGCGATGTGTTCGGAGGGGTAGGGCCGTATGGCCGGTCGGGGCAGGGCGTTTTCTGGTGTGTCCGGATGGTGCAGCGTGACCCATGCATCAAGCGCCACCACGCCGCCGGGGCCAATCACCACGGGATTCACCTCGATGGCCTGTATCCAGGGCTGGTCGAGAACCAGGTCGCCAAACCGGACAAACATGCGCTCCAGTTCCTCAATGCGGGCAACCAAATTGCCGTAGCCCTCGCGAAGCGCGCCGTAGATGCGCGTGCGCTCCATGGTGCGCCGGGCCAGCGTGGAGTTCACCGGGGGCAGGGCGATGGCGCGGTCGCGGAGAATTGCACCGAGCGGTCCGCCGGC
>CAZOMH010000072.1:0-11545 GCA_964580415.1 uncultured Nitrospirales bacterium | reverse complement strand
GGGGGCGAGAGGCGTTTCCGTGCGCAGCCACATGGAGGCGGGCAGCGCATAGTCACGCAGCGGCAGGCCGCCGATCAAAACGGGGGAGGGTGTTGCCGGAATAATGGCCGCCCCCTCCCTGGGCAGGATGTAATCCCTTTTGTCAGAGTCGAGTTGTGTGACGGGTATCAGGGTCTGCCGAGCCCCGATACGGAACGGTTCCCGGAGACCGTCCCATGCCACGACCATCGCGCCGTCCTTGTCGATGAGCACATCGGCCTCCCGGTTTTGAAAGAACAGGCGCCCGGCGCGCCATGCGTTGTCGAAGGGGTCGTTGAAAACAAAGGCATCCAGTCCGGCCGGGGGGGCGGGCATGGTCCTGACCCGGGCTGCTCCGCTTTGGTTCAATCCGGCGAACTGTTCCACGCTTTCGGCCGGGACGGGCCACCATCCGCCGTCCGGCGCATCAATGCACACATAACCCACGGAACGCAGGCGTGCCATGTCACGGAGCGGACGAAAGCGTTCCGCGGGATAGCGCAGTTGGGGAACGCCGTCCTGCACCCCCACCGGCTTCAGGCACAGCACGATGCCGCAGCAGCGTTCCCAACGCACGCGGTTGTCTTTGTCGAGCCGATCCCACACGCGGCGGTTGGCCCGGTCTGCGGCTTCCGCGAGTGCCGCGGGATCGTCGATGGCGGCGGTGTCACGCAGCACCAGCCGGAGCCGAAGTTCTTCCGCAGCACCGAGCGCCTCCACCGCCCCTTCGAGGAATGAGAACCACAGCGGTCCTGCCTGGTCCAGGGAGTCGGCCAACAGCAGCAATTCTCCCTTGGGACAGGCACGGATAAATGCGCGCAGCGTGCGCACCGCGAAACGCCGGGCCCCGTTGCGCAGCTCCTCCTCCGTCTGGCCGGGACGATAACCGTTCCAGCCCAAGTCGTGGAAAGCCGCGCCGGTGTTCGTGTCCAGCGCCACCCCCCGAAGGCCGGTCAAAGCGCAGAATTCCCCGGCGAGCGTGAAACGATCACGGGCGCGCGCCGCCTCGTTTCCGCCGGTGAACCACGCCGCCTCGGGTGTGAGCGCCATCTGCAGGAAATTGGCGTCCACACCGTCCGCTGCGAGCCGTCGGCGGGCGGCGGTGATTTCCTGGATGAGCCCTTCCCACCGCGGGGGGCGTGCGGGTTCGGCTTGGACCGCTGTGTTTGCGCCGCCCGGCGGCACGGTTTCACCGGGAAACGGCGCGAGTCCGTCCAGAATGCCCTGGAACAGAAATCCGGACACACCGCGCTGCTTCCACTCGTCCGCATGGTTTGCCGCCCAAGTGGCGTTGATGGGTGTGAGAAAGACGGTGCCTGGCAAAGTATTGCCGGGCACACCGGATCGGATGATTGTTGGAGAAGGCACACCCGCACGGGCACCAACGGACCTCTGTTCTCCGGCGATTGCCGCGGAACAGACCACCACCAGCACCCCTACAAGGGGCATTACAATCCGAATTGCGGTTTGACGGCCTATCATTACAAGAGCATACTCCAAACCCCTTTCAGGACTTGGCATGTTCTCACGCACGACATCCGTCACGCAACCAAGGCGGACGTTTTGCTGCTTCCAGAACTACACCGCGGTGTGTTTTATCACGTTTACGGCTTGGGGCCCCTTTGGACCGTCATGCAGCTCGTAGAGAACTTCTTCGCCTTCGCGTAGTGTGCGGAAGCCCTCCATCTGAATGGCCGTGTGATGCACGAACACATCCGTTTCTTCGTCCCGGGCAATAAACCCGAACCCCTTTTGATCATTGAACCACTTGACCTTGCCAACTACTTTGCCGTTAGATTCGGACATAACGTCCCCCTCCTCGTATCGGCAATTGCGGTTCTGGTCGGAGGCGCACACTCCCACGCTCACCGCGTACCTCTTGCTTACGCAACCTCGGTGCGCAACAGGTAGGATATACCCGTTTCGGGTTTTTGTCAATAAGATGGATTTTCACGCGAACCCGGCTTCGCAAGGTCATTTGCTGACTCAAGCGGCGAGAATACCCAATTTTGGAAAGAACCCGGCCAAAGGTAAACTCTTTACAAATATGTCGGGAATATCCACACGAAGCTGGATAAATGCGGCGTGCCGGGGATATGGTCTTCCAAACAACGAGACCGATTAGCGGCAAATAGCCGTCATTTGGGTGGATTTTGCGCAAAAAAGGGGCGCAGGAGAAGTGGTTATGCCAGCTTTTCGGGGATTTGGCATCGGGGGGGAAATCCAGAAGTTATCCACAGTCTTTCCACACCATCGCCCGAGTGCCTGTTTATGCGGCAACAGGGGGCATTTGTCCAGTGTAAACGAATGTTTAACAGAGGGTTACATGCTTTTTCCACCGATTGTCCACCGGCAAGAAACAGGCGCAAGCGGAACGGAGCCGGGGAATAATTCACTGGCGGGAATAGGGTGAGGAATGAGATTCAACAAGGGAATGAAGTGCTGTTGCCAACCAGCCATCAAGGTCTTGTGCGGTCAGCATGAGAGGATTTGGCCATGCCGTAACTACCCGTGCGGGAGCAGAAATATCGACGTGGAGCGCTTTCGAGGACCGACCGACCGCCCAATTCGTTCGTCTGACAGGAGGGCATGCGGAAATCTGTTGACAAGAGCGGGGGGGGACTTGTGTATTGACATCCAACCTGAGACAATAGTGCATCAACCATGGAGATTCACATGCGCATCATTGCTGGAGTCGCCCGGGGACGCCGCATCGAATCGCCAGCCGGATGGTCCACGCGTCCGACACTGGATCGGGTTCGGGAGAACCTTTTTAACATTTTGTCACCGCGCATGCCTGATGCGGCATTCCTTGACCTTTTTGCAGGCACCGGCGCAAACGGACTGGAGGCGGTCAGTCGCGGTGCGGCGCGTGCCGTGCTTGTGGACAATGATCCCGCCGCCGTGGCGGTCATTCGCAAAAACATTGCGCTTTGCGGGTTTTCAGAAAGGGTGCAGTGCCAGCGTTTGGGGTTGCCCGGCGGTCTGGACCGCATTTCGGGGCCGTTTGACGTGGTGTTTGCCGACCCGCCCTATGCCTTTGCGGATGCCGGTGCGCTGCTGCGGGGATTGGACGCCGGACACTTGATGGCGCCCGGTGGAATCATCGTTTATGAATCGGCGCGCAAAATGCCGCCGCCCGACCTGGCGGGCCCGCGGGTGTTGTATCGGCGTGTCGAATATGGGGATACGGCGCTTTCTTTCTATCGGGAATGACGGAAGGCCTACTTCAATTTTTCCAGGGCCGCGGCGGCAATCACCACGTTGACGGCATTTGCGCTGGTCATGATTTGCGCGGGGGTACTTCCTGCGGCGCTCCATTTTGAGCCGGGACCGTCGGCGGGGCCGCCCCAGCAACCGCCATAATATCCGTCCGGGGTGCGGTCGTTCTTCATGATGGAGTCCGCGGTGCGAAAGAGAACGTTTCGGTGTTCGGGGTTGACTCCGGGCAGCGGGAGCACTTCGCGCACGAAAGGCCCCATAAACACGGCATTTACCCATGCGTCGCGATCATTCAGGTACAGGCCGTTGACCACTTCCCTGTCGAGAATGCCTTGTGCGGTTCGCACCGCCCGTTGGCGGTACCGATCCTCGCCGGTGTCGCGGAACATACGGGCGTGAATGACGGCCATGGCCATGTTTCCGGCCAGGAAGGAGACGCTGCCTGCTTCGTGGATGTTGTCGGGGTTGCTTCGCCCCAGGGGACCGCCGGTGTTGCAGTCGCAGTAGTAGATGCCGTCGGGCCTGGCGAGGGTGTTGTGCATCCACTCGTACACGCGGAGGGCGCGGTCGTGAAATTCGGGCCGGCCGGTGTGTTTCCAAACGTCGAGGGAGTCCAGCACGATGGCGGCTGCATACAAGGATTTGACGTGTTTTGCATCCTCCTTTTCATCGCGGTACCACAGTCCTCCGCCCAGGGCATCATCCATCCACTTGTCATAGGTGTTGTTGAGCAGGCCGACCGCCCGGTCCAGCATCCAGGTTTCGCCGGTGTGCCGGTAGAACAGGAGATAGAGCGCGGCATTCCATCCACAGTCATCGACGGCGGTGTGGAGGAGCGTTCCGGCGGCTTCCAGCTCGCCGGGCCTGTAGCGGCGCATGAAACGGCGGCATTCCTGCCCAATGATGCGGCTCGCGCGGGCGTCCTCTGTCGCCTGGACGTAGTTGTCCAGCGCAAAGAGCATCATGGCGCGTTCCCAAATTGCGCCGCGCGGGTCGGGCAGTTGCGCCGATGGGAGTCCCTGCCAGCTTGGCAGTATTTCACCGCCGTCGTCCGCGGGGGTCCAAAAATGGCGGATGAGGTCGTCCACGGCGTTTCCGGCGATGTCGCGGAAATGGGACGGGGAATAGTGGTCCGGTTGGCCGGGTGACTCGGCGGTGCCTGGGATGGCGTGGGTGAGGGGCAGCAAGAATGCCAGTGTGAGGGGGAGCAGGCGCAAGGGTTCGCAGCGGAGCTTATTCATAGTGAACCAAATTACGAGATTTGGGAGGAGGGGTTCAATTTGTGGTTTGGGGCTGGGATGAGTGGGCGGGCGGAGATATGGTGGTCATTTGGGAGCTTGACACAGCATGTGGTATCTGATATTCTTCTTGTGGAGAAAGACCACAATATATTGTCATTCTTCTAGGTTCTAGGGCTTGTGCCTGGGATGCCGTAGTTGATTGCGGGTAGTTTCAACCAGAAGCGAGACAGCCATGCGTTGCCCGTTCTGCGGTTATCATGACAGCAAGGTGGTGGATTCGCGGGTTGCCAAAGACGGCGACTCGATACGCCGCCGCCGCGAGTGTATCAATTGCAACCGCCGTTTCACTACTTACGAGCGCATTGAGGAAGTGGCACAGATGGTCATCAAAAAGGATGGCCGCCGCGAGGCCTTTGACCGCTGGAAGCTGAAGAGCGGCGTCATGAAGGCCATAGAGAAGCGGGCCGTGAGCCTTGAACAGGTCGATGCAATGATTAACAGCATCGAACGGGAACTGTTCAACACGAACGAGCATGAGGTGACGACGCAGGCGCTGGGCGCGGCGGTGATGGACCGGCTCAAGGGGCTCGACGAGGTGGCCTATGTGCGCTTTGCCTCCGTGTACCGCCAGTTCAAGGATATCAACGAGTTCATGAGCGAACTCAAAGACATGCTGAAGTGAGTCCTCCGGTTCTGTAAACCGGTTCTCTTCCCAGACCCAAGCACCCCCCGGATTCCTGAAGGAATCCGGGGGGTGGCTGTATGTAACACATCCTCCGCCCGCAACACGCAAGTGCGGACTGGCTGACAGAGGCCCGTTGTGTTGTCAGGATGCGGCAGTTCCCGGGCCGTTCAAAGGCGGACCACCGGCCTGCTGCGCCTCGCCAAGAAGTTTCATGGCCGCAGGATTGGCCATCAGCATGAGGCTGCGCCGTCCCACGCCGTCGTGGCGGATCACAGAATATTCGGGCGGCGTGGTTTGCAGGGCCAGCATCCAATGCCAGTCGTTTTCCATGACAAACCAGAACGCCGGTTCGGCGGTGCTCACTTTGGCCGCAAAGGCGTCCAGTTCACCCCGCACCTCGTCTTCAATTTCGCGGATGGCGGGCGCTTTCTTGCCGGTCTTGTCCACGGCGGCGGCGATGGCAACCAACAGGGCGTCCTTCTCGGCGGGGGTGATGCCGGAATCATCGGCCACATCCACGTCTCTGACTGCGTCAGCGATGACGCTTCGCGCCTTCTTTTGAAGCTCTGCGGCCTCCCACAGTTTTCCCGGCGGTATTTTGTCGGCGCCGACGAGCCCGGTGAACAGGGGTTGGTGGAATTTGCGGGCGTAGAAGATGTATTCCTCGCGGGAGACACCGAGCGAATAGAGTTTGTAATCCCTGCCGTGGTCGGCAAGTGAGGCCAGGGGGGCGCAGAATTCACGGGCGGAAGAGTAGGGGTTGCCTGCGGGCAGCAGCACCAGCGGGGCCAACAGAAGGATGAGCGCCATTTGCGCGCCCATGACGGCGTGCAGTTGCCTGCCGTCGGTCTTCAAGGTGCGGCCGAGGGCATATCCTGCCAGCATCATGAGGAGGAGCGAAAGCCCGGCAACCGGCAGGGTGACCGCGGGACGATAGGCCGAGTACCACACACAGACCGGCGCAACACCGAGCAGTGCGAGCAGCGCCGCCCAGACATATCCGGTGCGCCGCCGCCACAAAATCCGGGCGGAGTCGGCCAGTTCAAGCACGCTGGCGGCAATAATTATGGCCAGGGCGGGATACATGGGCAGCAGGTAAATCTGGCGCTTTCCGGTCGATGCGGAGAAGAACAGAAAGGCGGGGACGGTCCAGCACCAGAGGAACCAGTGCATTTTGGAGGCATTGCGGTTCTTCCAGAACCACCATACGGTCCATGGGGCGAAGAGTGACCAGGGGAACAGGTCCACGGGCAGGTTTTTCAGGTAGTACCAGGGCATTTCCGGATGGCTTACACCGAGAAACAGCCGCCCCACGGTGTTGCGGAAGAGATTGCCGCCAACACCCTCGTTCAGGGTGTTCGTGACATGGCCGGCGACGGCCATGCGCGCCGGAACAAACCACAGGCAGGCTATGCCCATCGCGGCCAGGCACCCCAGAATCCAGTGCAACTGTTTGCGGGCGGGCCGGTTTCCCCAGTAGAACACGAGTATCCACAGCAGGGGGAACACCAGGGCGGGCGGTCCTTTGGCCAGAAGCCCCGCCGCAATGGCAAGATAGATTACCGGCAGACGCCACGCGCGGCGGTCTTCATCCCACTGCCACAGGTGGTACATGGCCATGGCCATGCATGCCGTGAGGACCATGTCAATCTGCCCGGTGCGCGCCTGCCACCAGAAGCGCAGGCCGGTCATGAGCGCGAGTGCCGACCAGAACGCGATGCGGCGTCCGAACATGCGCCGGGCCATGAGGAAGGTGAGGGCGACCACCAGCAGGGCGGACAGCACGGACGGGACGCGGGCGGTGAGGGCGGTAACCCTGCCGCCGGGCAGCGAGGCGGCCGCAATGCCCCAGAACAGCAGGGGCGGCTTCTCCGTATAGGGCTGGCCGTTGACATGCGGCGCGAGCCAGTCGCCCGTAAGGACCATTTCGCGGGCAACTTCGGCGAAGCGAGGCTCGTCGGGGGGCCAAACATCATATCCGCCGAGATTGATGCTGAAAAGCACGCCCGCCAGCACGAGCAACAGCGGCAGGCCGGTTCTTTCTTTGGTCATGCAGGGTTCCTTGTTGCGGTGGCGCGGCGGATCAGAGTCCTGACGGCAGCGGCACGGGGGTGGGGAGCGGTTGGTCGCCCCGGCTCATATCCGGCATCACCGGCAGGCCGGCATTGTCGTCCGGCGCGGCTGGCGGGAACACCGCCTCGCCTTCCGTGTCGGGCACGGCGGGTGCGGCGGGCGGCACAGGCATACCTCCGGCGGCCGGTGAAGCCGGGCGGGTGGGGTCCAGACAGTGCAGAATGAGTTCACGGTCGGGCAGCAGCACCTTGGCGGCAATATCCCCAAGTATGCGCCGTGTTTTGGTCTTGACCGCCGGGTCGCTGGCGCTGTTGGCGTCGATGTGGGCGGCGATTGATGTTGCGAAGGCGGCGAAGGTGTAGCCGATCCCGGTGAGTTTTTCACCGGTGGCCTTTTCAAGAACCGGCGGATTCTCTCCCAGCAGCACAGCCGGGTCCACGGGCTTTCCGGTCTCCTTTGCAAGCGCCCCGACATGGGTGTCGGCGGTGAATGTGTCGCGGTAGCGTTTCATGAGCCGGTCATAATACACGCCCATGCTTTCCACCTGAAATGACGGGTTCTCCATGGGGTGGCCGCTTGCCGCTTCGAGGACTTTGTTGAAATTGTTGGTGTAGCGCCCGTAAGCGTCATCCAGGAACATGGACAACAGCGAGGGGGCCTTCTGGTTCGGGGCAAGCTTGGAAAGGACAAAACGGCGAAGCGCCAAGTCCTCGTCGCGGCTCTCAATAATCTTCAGAAGAGACTGCATGTCCGCTTCGTCCCGCACAACCAGCGGGAAATATTCGAGCGCCAGCATGGCGTTTTCCCACACCTGCCGGTCGATTTCCGCGGCAGGCCTGCCGGCTTTTTCGCGGCGGGCCGCCAGCGCCCCTTCATGCGCCGCCCGGACCAGGTCCATGCCGTGCAGATTGCGAAATTCCTCGAAGGGATAGTCGGGCCGCAGGTCGCCGGGATGGCCGGCGGACCGGGCAGGCCGGGGCGGCGCTTTGCGGATGCGGGTCATCATTTCCCGGATTACGTCCCAGTAGTTGACAATAATCCTGGAGGCCCGGTCGGGCTGGGTGCCCGCGTTGGGCGAAATAATCCCCGAGATTCTGTTGAAGGGTGCCTGTTCGCGTGGCGGCATTCTGGAGGACGGCGAGCTTGGCGGGAGCGCAGACGGCAGCGGGGAAGTGGGAATGCCCTGAATATCCGTCGGTTCGGGCATTTTCGGGGGGGACGCATTCTGGCCGGATGCAGCCGCCGCTGCCAGTGCCGCGCACGCCAAGAGGATATAAAGTTTCATCATGATGATTCCTGATGCCATCGGGACACCCCGACGACCCTGTTATTCTACCGGTATGCGACGCCGGAGCCAAACAACCGGGAGGACTATTCGTCCGCTGTCTCCCGTCCGGCCCGGATCAGCATGATGTTGCGCACATAGACCGGCAGGGTGACGACCAATCCCGCCGCATACAGCCATTCCCGGCGCTGCAAGTGCGAGGACATCAGCAACAGCGACGCCACGATGCTCAAATACCAGAACGCAGGCGGGATGACACTGCGTTTCTTGATCTCGGTTACCAGCCATTGAACCGCAAAGCGTGCGGCAAAGAGTCCCTGTCCGGCGACACCGACGCCGATCCAAAACCAGGTGCGCATGATAACCGCGCGCGTTTCATGGTGGGTTTGGTGGTATTCGTTCAGCCATGTCCATGCGACCATTGCCACGCCTGCCAGCACGAACAGTCCCACGCCGCCCTGGAACAGCAGCGATGCGCGGCGGGTCAGCGCGCCCTTTTCATTCCAGACAAGAACGAGATTGCGCGCATAAACGACGCTGTTGAAGCAATGGCTCAGTGCCGCCACGGGGGAATGCTGGCAAAAGACACCGTAAAACAGCAACGCCACCGAACCGGCCCCGCTCATGTACCAGAACACCACCGGAACAACGCTCTTTCCGGCGCGTTCGGAGACGATCCATTGAATATAGAAACGGCCATAGAACACGGCGGCGCCGGACACGCCCAGCACCTGCCAGAAATATGCCGGGAGAGACCCATCGGAGGCGAAAACAGAACTCACCGAGAAAACCTTTCCACAACCTTCTTCCCCGGGCGGGAAGTATAGCATTCCGGCGATGGCGGTAGAAATACGGGGCCGATGAACAAGCGGATGAGAATTATGGGAATTATGGGGGTTGTGAACCGGGCGATCAGTCCTCCGTCAGACGCCGGTACCACGTTTTGCAGAGGACGGCGCTGAGCACGGCCACGATACCGAAGGCGGCGGCCGATTCGGCGAAGCGGTGCAGCACAAGGTAGACCGGACACAACCACATGGCGATGAGCCAGGGAATGCCGATGACGACGTTCATCATGTCGTTGCCGAAGGTCTTGTTGGCTTCGCGGCCGAGGCCGGTTTCGTCGGCAACGGGTTTCCAGAAGCCGGCAGGACGGACCTCGCGGTAGAAGCGCAGCAGCGTCTCGCGGTCGGTGGGCTCGGTCAGCAGGGCCACAACCACCGTGATGAGAAGCACCGTTCCGGCGATGGCCGGAAAGGTCTCGTAGAGCGGCATCTTGGAGAAGGCGGGGACGAGGGCCTGGATCAGCGACAACACCATGCCGGAGAGTGTGCCCGCGGCATAGGCCCAGCCGTTGACGCGCCACCAGTACCAGCGCAGCACGTTGGGCAGAAGCACGCCCGCGCCGAGCGTGCCCATGATCCAGGTGAACATCTGGTTGATGGACGACGAAGCAAAGCTGACGGCGATGCCCATAACCACCAGCAGCGCCGAGGATGCATAGCTGGCCAGAATCAACTGGCGCTGCGAGGCGCGCGGGTTCAGGTACTTGTGGTAGATGTCCTTGACGATGTAGCTGGCTCCGCCGTTCACGGTCGAGTTGAAGGAGGCGAGGAATCCGGACAGCAGGGCGGCGAGCACGATGCCCCGCACGCCCGTGGGCAGCATGTCCTGGATCACCGACGGAAGCACCTTTTCAGGGTCGCCCTGTTTGGCGAGACCCAGGATGCCCATGGCGGCCAGTGCCATGGCCATGGGCCAGCGCACGGTGTGAATCGCGCCCCAGAGAGCGCCGAGCTTGGACGCCTCCTTCGGCGTTTTGGCGGCAAGGAAACGCTGGAAGTCGTACAACTGCTCGGGGCCGGAGAAGGACAGCAGCATGCCCTTGAACACCCAGATCATGAGCAGCATGCCGAAAAGTTCGTACTCTGCGGAGCCGTCGGGCGACTTGAAGCGCCATACCGGCATGAGACTGCCCCAGTCCGGAGCAACCGCGGTTTTGAGCGCTTCCGGCGCAATATGAACAAAGCCCAGACAGGCGATCATAATCGCGCCTATGGACAAAATGACGGTCTGGAACATCTCGACCAAAACAACACCCTGGAATCCGCCGAAGATGACGTAGGCGCCCGTGACGCCCAGGATGAGCGCGGCGCAAACGTGCTCGCTGAAGGGGAGGAACACCGCGCCAAACTTGCCCATGCCCACGGCGCCGTAGGCCAGGAATGCCGTGATGGTGAGCACGGCGTAAAGGGTGTAGGACGCGCGCGCCAGTTCGCCGGCGCGGCCCGAGCCGAAGCGCGTCTCCATCCACTCCGACCCGGTCATCACGCCCGAGCGGCGTATCCACTTGCCCATGAAGGTCATGTAGAACACGGGGATGATGAAGCCCCAAATCCACTGCACCCACATACCCTTGAGGCCCATGGTCACAAAGAGCCCGACGATCCACATCGTGCCGGTGATGTCGAAATAGGACGAACTGCCCGACATGGCCAGCGCCCACCACGGCAACTGGCGGCCGCCGAGGAAATAACTGCCGATGTCCTTTGACGCGCGGCGCTTCATAATCAGGCCGAGCGTAATTACCACGGCGAGGTAGACCACCATCACCGCGGCGTCAATGCCGTTCAGGCGCACTACCATGACTCATCCTTTCTTCAAATCAACCACTTTCACCCGGTCACTGCGTTTTGATCGTGACCGACACCATGCCGCGCGCGGGTACGGTTACCTTGCCCGAGGCGGGCAGCGGCGTGCCGTTGTCACCGAAGAGGTCCGTTTTGGCAAAGATGGCCGGACGCACGCCGGGCAGTGCAATTGTCGTTGACGCCGCCTCGTAGGACGGGTTGTAGAGGCGCGCCATAATCCGGCCCTCCTGCGGCAGGAGCTCGCCGAGCAGCACGGGGCCGTTGTCGAGGCGCAGATACGAGCCCTCGGCGGGCATGCCGGTTGCGTTGCAGGCAAGGGCGCACTGGCGGTCGGGCGTCAGGTCGAGCGTGCGCGCCCAGCCGAACCGGG
>CAZOMH010000071.1:0-11611 GCA_964580415.1 uncultured Nitrospirales bacterium | reverse complement strand
GGTGACTCCGGACTGGTACTGAATCTGCACCAGCCGCAGATACTCCCTGGCGGCGGCCACCGCCTTGCCCTGGGCGTCGGCGGCTTCGGCGCGCATATGAAGATCAGTCAGCGAGTCCTCCACGTCAACAAAAGCGCCCAAGACCTTGCTCCGGTAAACAGCCTCAAGCTCGGTGTAGCGCGCCTTGGCCTTTTCCACGTTGGCTTTCAACTGTCCACCCTGGAAGATGGGCAGGGAAATGCCCGGCCCAAAGGAGGCGGCGGCACCGCTCCAGTCCAGGATGTCTTTGATGTCCGAACTCTGAAACCCTGCGGAGCCGGTGAGTTTGATCGAAGGGTAAAGGTTCGCCTGGGCCACGCCGATTTCCGCGCAGGCGGCAATGAGGTTCTGTTCGCTTTCGGCCACATCCGGACGCTGCCGCAGCAGGTCTGCGGGCAGTCCCGCGGGAATCGCGGGGGGGGCGTCGGCGAGCGGACGCATGGGCAGCGAAAAGTCGGCCGGCGGGCGTCCGAGCAGGATGGCGATGGCGTGCTCGAGGTCGGTGCGCTGCCGCTGTGTGTCGACTGCCTGTGCCCGTGTCGATTCCAGCGTGACTTGCGCCTGCAACAGGTCCGTCTCGCCCGTCAGTCCGGCCTTGAACTGGTTTTGGGTCAGATCAACCTGTTCCTGGTAAAGGACAAGATTGCGGTCGAGAATCTCATACTGGGCGTCAAAAGAGCGGAGGTTGAAGTAGTTCCGCGCGAGGTCCGCCAGGAGTGTCTGGCGGACGAGTTCGAGATCATAGACCTCCGCCTGCACTTGGGCGGTGGCGGATTCGTAGGAGCGGTGGATGCGTCCCCACAGGTCGATCTCATAGGAAAGGTCGAAGGGGATCTGGAACCGGTTGGTGGTGGTTGCCGAAACGCCGGAACTGGCCGTGGCGGTGCTCCCGCCGCTTCCCGAGGTGATGGATTCTCCCTGGGCCAGCGAGCTTAGCTGTCCGACAAGGGTGGTGATTTGGTTGAGTGTCGAGGTGGTCCGGCTAACCTGTTGTTCGATGGAGTTCGATTCTTCCGCCTTCGTTCCGGGGGTGTGGGTCCGTGTTGCGGACGGGTCCAGGGTCAGAACCGGATAGAAGGAACTCTTCACGGATTTTGCGGAGGCGCGGGACTGGGCAACCCGCGCCATGGCCGCCTTGATGTCCAGATTGGCCTGAAGTGCTTCATCGATCAGCGCCGTCAGTTCGGGGTCGTTGAAGAGGAGCCACCAGTTCCGTCCTGGTCCGGATTGCGGCGCCCCCTCCGCGCTCTTGTAGGCTGCCGGCGTGTTCAGCGCCGGGCGCTTGTAGTCGGGGCCGGTGGTGCAGCCTGCCAGCAGCAGCGCGAGGCCCGCGGCCGCGCATTTCCATATTCTTGTTCCGTCGTAGAGCATAACGCCTCCGTCAATTGTTCCGTTTCCGCTACTCGTGGCGCAGCGCGTCAATGGGGTCCAGCCTTGCCGCCTTGCGCGCGGGAAAATAGCCGAACACCACACCGATGGCCCCGGAAAAGGCAAAGCCCACAAGCACTATGGGCGCGTTGAAGACAAAGGGAATCTTGAGCAGCACCGACAGCCCGAGCGATGCGCCGAGCGCCAGCGTGATGCCGATAAGGCCGCCGAACGACGCGAGCACGACGGCCTCGACGAGGAACTGCGTGAGCACCTCCCGTTCGAGCGCGCCTATGGCCAGGCGGGTGCCGATCTCCCGCGTGCGCTCCGTCACCGACACAAGCATGATGTTCATGATGCCGATACCGCCCACCAGCAGGCTCACGGCGGCCACCGCGCCCAGCAGTCCGGTGAGAACGCGTGTCGTGCCGGAGAGCATCGTGGCGATTTCCTTCAGGTCCATGACGCTGAAGTTGTCGTCCTCGTTGGGGGCAAGGTGGCGGCGCACCCGCATCAGCCGGCCGATGTCCACCTTCACTTTGTCTGTGGACACGCCGTCCTTGACCGAGACCTGGATGAGGCTGACATCGTCTTTGCCGGACACGCGCCGTTGAAAGGTGCGCAGCGGCATGATGACCACGTCGTCCTGGTCCTGCCCCATGGTGGACTGTCCCTTGGCTTCAAGCAGGGCGATGACCTCGCAGGATATTTTTCCGAGGCGAATCTTGCTGCCGAGGGGGTCCTGCCGCCCGAAGAGTTTCCCGCGCACCGTCTCTCCGATGATGCACACCGCCGAACCGGAGCGCGTTTCGGCCGGCGTGAACACGCGGCCCTCATCGATCTTCCGGTTGACGACGTCAAAGTAGGCATCGGTTGTGCCCGTGATGGAGGTGGACCAGTTTTCATTTCCCAGGATGGCCGTGGCGGAAGCGGAAGCCACGGGCGCCACGGCGCGAAGCGCGGTGATTTCCCGGGCAATGGCCTCCGCGTCGGCCAGCTTGAAAGGGGCGCTGCCCGAACCCTGGCCGGGCCCCATGCGCTTGCCGGGCGAGACCATCATAAGATTGCTGCCCAGGCTCGAAATCTGTTCGGTGACCTGCCGCGTGGCGCCGCCGCCAAGCGTGACCAGGATGATGACGGAGGCCACGCCGATGATGATTCCAAGCATGGTCAGGAAAGACCGCATCTTGTTGCGTCGAAGCTCGCGCAGGGCGAGCAGCAGGGCGTTGCCAATCATGAAACGGTTTCCTTGTGTTCGTGATCCGTGGCGATCAGGCCGTCCCTGAAATGCACCGTGCGCTTGGCGAAGGCGGCCATGTCGGGCTCATGGGTCACCATGACGACGGTGATGTTCCGGTCGCGGTTCAGCGCGGTGAGCAGCCCCATGATCTCGACGCTGCGCGCCGAGTCGAGGTTGCCGGTCGGCTCGTCCGCGAGCAGCACGAGCGGCTGGGTGACAATCGCCCGCGCGATGGCGACCCGCTGCTGCTGGCCGCCGGACAACTCGCCGGGCGTGTGGTGCTGCCAGCCTGTCAGGCCGACCACTTCGAGCGCCTGCCGGGCCCGCCGGTGCCGCGCGCGCAGGTTCTCGCCGCGGTAGATAAGGGGAAGCTCCACGTTTTCCAGCGCGGAGGTGCGGTTGAGCAGGTTGAACCCCTGGAACACGAATCCGAGATAATGGCGGCGCAGGAGCGCCCGCTGGTTGCGCGTGAGCGCGCCCACGTCCGCGCCGCAGAAGCGGTATGTGCCGTCGCTGGGCGTGTCGAGGCAGCCGAGAATGTTCATGCACGTGCTCTTGCCCGACCCGCTGGGTCCCATCACCGCCACAAACTCGCCGGGGTAGATGCGCAGGTCCACCCCGCGCAGCGCCTCCATGGTGGCCGTGCCGGTGCCGTAGGCCTTTCTCACGCCGGCCAGCTCGATAATGGGCTGGCGCGTTGTATCGTTGGAACCCGCCGGGGAGGTCATTTCGCGTCCGCCATGTCGGTGACCAGTTCCATGCCGTCCTCCAGCTTGCCGCCGACCACCTCGGTGACTTTTCCGTCGCTCAGGCCCTTGGTAATGGGGATGGCAGCCAACTGGCCGTCCTTCACGGCATACACCTGCTGGTCTTTGCCCTTCAGACTGGGGTCCTCGCGCGGTGTGGAATCGGGCGCGGGGGGGTGGGGCAGGATGGAACTGAGAACGCTGCCGCCGCCGGTTTTTGCCTGGGCTTTCGGTTTGGGCGGAACAAAGCGCAGCACGGCGTTGGGCACGAGGAGCGCGTTCTCCCGCTTGTTCACCGTAATCAGTGCTGTGGCGGTCATGCCCGGCCGCAATGCAAGACTGGAGTTGTCCACCTTCAGCACGGTCTTGTAGGTGACCACGCCGTCCACGGTTTCGGAGCCGTAGCGGACCTGCGTGGTCCGCGCGGGAAACACCTGGTCGGGATAGGCGTCCACCGTGAAAGTGGCGTCCTGGTCCGCCCGCACCGTGCCCACGTCGGCTTCATCGACATCGACCTGCAATTCCATCTGGGTGAGGTCTTCGGCCAGTGTGAACAGCACGGGCGACTGGAACATGGCGGCCACGGTCTGGCCCGGTTCGACGGACCGTTTCAGCACGACGCCGTTAATCGGCGAATGCACGACTGCTTTTGCCAGGTCCGACTTGTTTGCATCGAGTGTGGCCTGCGCCTGCGCAACGGCCGCCTTCCCGCTGGCCTCGTCGGCCCTGGCGCGGGCCTGCGCGGCCTTTTGCGTGTCGAACTCGCTTTGGGAGGGCAGCTTGCCGTCGCTGAGCTTGCGCACCTCGTTCAGCCGGGCCATCTGCGCCTCGGTCTCCTGCACGGTGGCCTGGGCCAGCAGGAGCTTGGCGCGCGCCGCCTCAAGCGCTGAACTGGACTGAAGCGTCTGCGCTTCCAGCTTGGAGGTGTCGATTTCGGCCAGCACCTGGCCCACCTGCACCGTGTCGTTGTAGTCCACATTGACACTCTTGATGGTGCCCGAGACCTCTATGCCGACTTCCACCTCCTTGATCGGTTCCAGTGTGCCGGTGGCGCTGACGGTGACGACCAGATCGCCCCGGCGCGCGGGCTGGGTCTCATACGCAACGGTGCTTGTATTGGCCTGTTTGAGGCGCGGAAGGACGGCGGCAACGGCCGCTCCCGCCAGAATAACGAGCAGCAGCAGGCATCCAAACCGCCGCATTCCCGGGCGGGGCTTCTCCAGGCCAAGAGTTTTGGCGACATCCATGTTCTGTTCCGAGGGCGACTCGCTCATTGTACTTTTCCAATCCCCGTGTCCCCGTGTCGGGAGGACCCGTTACTGTTTCGGCGGACGGCCCTGATGCCGGCCAGCGAAAACCGAAGAATATGTTCCGCAAGATGATCGACTTCCGCCGGAACAAGGCCGAAAATGGCGCGGGGGCCTTTGCCGTCCGGCCCGGGCATGCCCACAAAACACTGGGCCACGACGCTCATCTCGCACCAGTCCACGTCGCGCTCCGCGGCATCGGGCCCCAAAAGGTCGCGAAGGACTTTGCGGGTGTACTTTCGGTCATGGTCCAGCCGCTCTTCCAGCAGGTCCTCCAGCAGGCCTGTGGGGTCGAATATTTCCGCCATGCGGATCCGGTGGAGGTCCCCCATGAGCCCGGGGTAAAAAATCCGGCTGAGATGGGCATGGATGAGCGCGCGCAGCCGCCGTTCCGGCGGTGCCGTTTCAGGCAACCCCCCGTCCAGGGGATGGCAGCGGTCCACCCTTTCGGTCATGTGTTCGAACACGGCCCGGTAGAGATTGTCCTTGGAGGTAAAGTAATAGTTGACCGCCGCCGCATTGGCCTCCGCGCGGCCGCATATCTCCGCGTGGGTCGCGTCGCGGTAGCCCTTTTCGGCGAAGACCTTGCACGCTTCCTCAAGGATGCGTCCCTTGGTGCCTCCACCGCGTCTTCGTTCGATCATCGCGCCCGGCTCCTTGGTTATAATCAACCAATTTAATCAACTGATTAAATTATACGAATGATATTGTCTTCTGTCAAGGCGGCCCGTCCCGGGCGGACTTTGAAGCCGTTTCGCGCTGTCACTGCGGCCATGGTAAACTTTAAACCCATGACGGCCCCCGCTCCCTTCCATAACGACCTTTCCACCCGCCGCATTGCCGTGGTGTTTCTCCATGGCGGATGCGCCATGCGGTGCCGTTTTTGCATCAGCGACGCGCGTCTCTCTTCCATGAGCCGCACGCAGTATCTGTCGGTGCTGGAAACGCTCCGTGCGCGGGGTTTTGATCAGATCGTGGTGGGCGGGGGGGAACCCTGCGAGTGGCCGGGAGACTGGCGCTATGCGGCGGGGGAGGCGAAGGTGCGGGGCTTCCATGTGCAGTTGGGCACGAACGGGGTGCTGTTGCCGGAGGGTTTTGCCCGGGTGGGCTCGGTGGACCGGTTTGTGCTGCCCATGGACGCGGCGGAGCCCGCCCTGCACAACGATTTGCGGCGGAGCGGACCGGTGGGCGCGGGGACCTGCGCCGACCACCATGGGCTGATTTTGCAGCGGCTGGAAACGCTGCGGCGGGCGGGCCGCGAAGTGACGGTGTCGACAGTGGTCAACGCGGCCAATCTGGCGGAGACCCCCGCGATTGGCCGGTGGCTGGGCCGCTATGCGGGGCGGGGGGGGCGGGTGCATGCCTGGCACCTGTACCGGTTTATCCCGGCCGGGCGGGGCGGCGCGAACCATGCGTCCGCGCTGGACATCAGCAACGAGGCCTACGAGGCGGCGGTGCATGCGGCGCGTCATGCGGTCGAAGGGGTGCGGGTGTTCAAGCGGCCCGACATGCGCCACTCGCGCACAGTGGATTTCTTCTGGCAGGAAGGGGCGCAGTTGAAGGTGGGCAGCGAGGTGTGGACGAAGCTGCCGACCGCGGAGGCTTGCTGAGCGAACCGGTCAGGCGGTGCCGACAATCCGGCAGGAATTGCCCAAAGACACCACGACGGGAACCGCGTTCGGAACGCACCGGAAACCCACCCGGGCTGGGCGGTTAAGAAACGACGACGTCGTACGGCCCCCTGGGGCACCCCAAGCCGCCTTATGCGCGAGAATCAGGCGATGTCGGCGAAAACAGACCGGAATTCCTTTCAGGAATTCGACCCCGGCAGTTCATCGACGTCCGCATACTCCTTTTCGAACCATTCGCGCCATGCGGCCGCGTAGAGGCGAATCCATTCCAGTGCCGCGGCGGTTCCCAAGTCCCGGCGGGCTTCTTCGGAGCGAAGCCACTTGTACTTGGCTATTTCATCCCACTGCATGGCCATCATGCGCCGCTGGCGCTCTTCGCGCCACTGCTGAGAATGCTTTTCCAACCAATCCCTCGCCGCCATTTCGAAACCAACGTCTCTGCCGCGTTCCAAGGATAAGAAGTATTTATGCCGGTCAACCTGTCGTCTTTCGGCTTTGCTCAGCTTGGACAATTCACCGTGGAGCATGTCTATGGCTGAACTACACCCCGATACAGAGGCTTCCATAATGATAATGTCTCCAATGACCGTTCGTAATCTTAACAGGAATCTCATCCGAAGACAATCGGAAACTTCAATACTGACCTTGATTCACACTTGATTCTTGACCGGAATGTGTTGTCTTGATTACTTTTAGCATAAACATAAAAATCTGTCAAGCGTAAAATTGGCCGCCCGTCATTTATGGTCCATTTCACCCGGCGTATACGACCTGTAGTGTTTTCAAATTCATGCGCACGCCGCCGAGCGCTTCATGTCATCGGTTACTGTTTGATCACTCATTAACAATACAATTAATGTTCTTAAATGTGAGCGTCCTGCCTGTTGACAAAGAGCGCGTATACTGCACGACCCCGGATTGCGGGAAAAAACCGATTTCGGCATGCTTGGACTTTGGAGGGGTAATGCCATAGAATAGGGCACGCATGAGTTCATGCCAGAGTGAACGTACCACGGAGCACACAGCGCGATGAACCGAACTTGGACACACCGCATCGTTTACATGGTGTCGGTGTGTCTGGCGGTGACGGTTTTTCCAAGCAAGGACATAGTTCTGTGCATTGGAGCGCACGGGCATATCGCGCTTGAAAGCGCCCAGAATGGGCGGTGCAGCGAGGGACCGTGCCGGCCCCTCGGCGAAATGCCGAAGACGCCGGGACTGGACCGCGCGGATCATAGCTGCGGCGACTGCATTTCCTGTGTGGATATTCCCCTTCAGCAGGGTCCGGTGGCGGGTTCCGCTTCCGCTTCCCCCGGATTGAAGAAGAAGCCTTCCCGGCATGCCAGTCTGGTCCTTGCGTCCGTGCTTCATGCGCCGCCCGCCGAACACAACAGCGCGGCGGCGCGCAGTGTGTTTCTCTCCCCGTCGGCGGACAGACCCGCCGATATTGCCTCATCGCGCATCCTGCGCATCTGATCCTTCCCTCTCCTGCTCCCGTATTCGGGAGCGCCGTCTCCCGGCGGCCTTTTGTGCAAACGCCAGGGAGTGACAAGCCGGGGCGCCTGTCACACACTTGCCTGGCGGCGCACATTCCGGACCGGTTTTCATCAAGGTCCGCCTTCATGCGTTGCACCGGCGTCTGATTGGATTCCGGCGTTCCCATGTCCGGTTGTTGTTCCCGCATGACGGGGAACCGGACAGGCAGCCACGGATATTTTCAGGAAGGATTCCATCCACACATGAACAGAACCCGTCTAAAGTGTCTGACCGTGTGTGCGGCCCTGCTGTTCTTGGCAGGCTGCGCCACCGCGCCGTCCAGGCAGGGCCTGCCTGATGCGGCATCTCCCGGCCCGCCCGGGCTGCCAACTTCTGAAATCATCGCGCGCGTCTTTCCAAGTGAAAACGCGCCTCCAGCCGCGAACGCACCGGAAGGCGCGGCACTGACGCGCGAACAGGCGCAGAAGATCGCCCTGGAGAAGAATCCGACCTTTGCGGAGTACGCCGCACGCCGCGCCGCGGCGAACGCCGAAGTCTTGCAGGCGATTGCCTATCCGAATCCGGATTTGGAACTGGGACTGGAGTTGTTTCCCAGCCTGTTTTTGCCCGTCGAACCGCCCGCCAAACGGCAGACCCGCCGGGCTGCGGCCGAGGCCGCCATGCCCGTGGTGGACCGGTCTGAAGACGAGTTCCGCGCGGCGCTGGCCGCCGATGTGGCCAAGGCCTTCTGCACAGTGCTCTACGCGGAACGCGCCGCGGCATTGTCCAAGGAGGCGCTGCACATTGAGCAGGAAATAGAACAGGTGGTCGGCCGCCGCGTGGAAGCCGGCGAGGCGCCCGAGATCGACCGCATCCGCGCGCAGGTGGAGACGCTGAAGGCCTCGCGCGCGGTGCAGGCGCAACAGCGGCAAAATGCCACGGCCCGGGTCATTCTCAACACACTGTGCGGCCGCGCGCTGCCGAAGGACTTTGCGCTGGCCGACCGGCTTGACCAGGCGCTTGCGGAGGCCGATGTGGAACAGGCCCGCCAAATCGCACTGGCCCAGCACCCTGTACTGCGCCGTCTGGATGCCCTGCTAAGGCAGAAGGAACTGGCCGTCCAGCGTGAACAGAAGGCATGGCATCCGAACATCCGCCTGGGTGTGCCGCTCGGAGCGGAACTGCCGCTGGGCAACCAGAACCAGGGCGGCATTGCCGCCGCCGAGGCGGAACTCCAGGAGGTGCGGGCCGAACAGGCCCGCATACGGCAGGAAGTGGAACGCGACGTGGAAACAGGCGCGCAAACCTACGAGGGCGCGCGCGAACAGCGGGCGGCCTTCGAGGGCGGGCTGCGTGCCGCCGCGTCTGAATCGCTGCGCATCGAGACGACCATGTACGAGGAGGGGGAGGTGGACCTTCTGCAACTGCTGGACGTGCGCCGCACGGCCCGGCAGACGGAAGCGGAGTATCTTCAGGCACTTTATGACGCCCAAGCCGCCCGCATCGAACTCGAACGGGCCATTGGCGCAGGAGGAATGGCGGAATGAAAAACACCAACGCCGTAAAAACAGCCACTGTGCTCGCCGCCCTGACGGCGGCGGCAGTTCTGGGAATCATGGTTTTGGTCGCCCTGCAGGGCCGGAATGTGTTCGCCGCGGCGGAGGCCCCGGCGCCGCCCGGGGCAACGCACCCCGCCGATGACGGGCACGGCCATGCGGGGGAAGCCCACATTGACGAAGTGACACTGACGCCGGAAGCGGTGGCGCAAAACGGCATCCGTGTGGCGCCTGCCGGCAAACAGACGCTGGGTGATGAACTCATCGTGCCGGGGCGGGTTTCCTACAATCTGGAACAAATGGCCCACGTCGGGACGCCGGTTCAGGGGCGTGTGTCCGAGGTGAGGGTAAAACTCGGCGACGCCGTAACCAGGGGCGATGTGCTGCTTGTCATTGACAGCCCGGCCCTCGGAGAGGCGCAGAGCGAATTTCTGCAAAAACGCACACAGGTGGAGGTGGCGGCATCGGCGGTGGAGGTGGCGCAGACGGCGGCGGAGCGCGCCAGGCGGCTGCTGGAGGGCAAGGGGATCGCGCTGGGCGAATACCAGCGGCGCGAAGGCGAATACAAGTCCGCGGCGGGCGCCCTGAAATCTGCAAAATCGGCGATGACCGCAGCCGAAAACACGATGCATCTGTACGGCGTGTCCGACGGGGAGATCAAGCAGTTGACCGCATCGGGAGAAGTGAACCCGCGCTACACCGTGCGAGCACCCATGGACGGGCAGGTTGTCAAGCGCGAAGTAACGCTGGGCGAGGTGGTCGGGCCGGACCGCGACGCCCTGCTCATGCTGGCCGACATGAAGGTGCTCTGGGTGTTGGCGGACGTGCCGGAGAACCAGGTGCGGCGGGTGGTCCTCAAAGCCCCGGTGACGGTGACGCTTGAGGCCTTTGCCGGGCAGTCGTTTCCCGGCACGGTGGCCTACCTTGCCCCCGAACTGAACAAAGAAACCCGCACCGTTCAGGCACGCATTGAAATCGGCAATGTGGCGGCCCCCGTCAGTCCGGGCATGTTTGCACAGGTGGGCATGGTGTTTGACCGCGCTGCCGGTGATACGCCGAAAGAGGCGCTGGCCGTGCCCGAAGCGGCCGTGCAGATATTCGAGGGCGGCCCGACGGTGTTTGTTTCCGTCCCGGACGAACCCAACACCTTTGCCGCGAGACCGGTCAAAGTGGGGCTTTCCAACGGGAAGATGATTCCGGTGCTGTCGGGCCTCAACGAGGGTGAAGGCGTTGTTGTGGAAGGTGCCTTTCTGGTAAAGGCGGAGATCGCCAAGGGCGAGATGGAGGGCAAGACATGCAGCGGACATTGACCGGAACGGTTCAACAAACAACATCAGGGGCGCCGCAAAGTGGACGCGGAATCCTGCCGCGTTGCTTGCGCGCGCCGCGCGCAAGTGAAGCCACTCCTCCCGCAGGAACGGACGGCGACTGTCCCACGTGCAAAACCCGGCGGAGGGTGCTGCCATGCTGAACACGGTAATCAAGCTGAGCATCCAGCACCGGTGGCTGGTGTTGCTGTTGTCCCTTGTCGTGGGAGGACTGGGATTCTTCTCGCTCCTGAAACTGCCCATCGACGCCGTGCCCGACATCAGCAACAAGATTGTGCAAATTACCACGGTGTATCCCGCGCTGTCGCCGGCGGAGGTGGAAAAGCAGATCGCCTTTCCCATTGAGACGGCGCTGGCCGGCATACCCGGACTCAAGAGCACCCGGTCGCTGACGCGCAACGGCTTCGCACAGGTCGAGGCGGTGTTTGAGGACGACGTGGACATCTATTTTGCGCGGCAGCAGGTGCTCGAACGCCTGGCCGAGGCGCGCGAAAGCCTGCCGCCCGCGGCGGAACCGCGCATGGGGCCCATCACCACGGGTCTTGGCGAAGTTTACGTGTATGTAATCGAATACGAACATCCGGAAGGCAGCGGCGCGGAACGCAGGCAGAACACGCCCGGCTGGCAGGAGGGCGGCGGCTATTTGACGCCCGAGGGGGAATTGCTCCAGACTCCGGTGCAGCAGGCCGCGTATCTGCGCACGCTGCAGGACTGGCTGGTGAAGCCGCAACTGCGGACAGTGAAAGACGTGGCGGGGGTGGACACCATCGGGGGCTACGAGAAGCAGTACCTGGTCGAACCCGACCCGATGAAGCTCGTTTCCTACGGGCTCGCCATGGGCGACATGGTGGAGGCGCTGGAACGCAACAACACCAGCCTGGGTGCGGGCTTTATCGAACACAAGGGCGAGGCCTTTGTGG
>CAZOMH010000070.1:0-11662 GCA_964580415.1 uncultured Nitrospirales bacterium | reverse complement strand
ATTCTTGGTTAATATAGGATGCCGGAATGAATGCCGCCGACGGAGGAATCAAACCCGCGACCAAGGCATACCCCCCCATGGCCCAAGCGGCCGTGCGGAACAGGTATACGCCTGTCTGTTGTCTGCGGGCCGCCGCGAAAAGCGCCCATGCGGCCCAAAGGGCTCCGGTAAAACCCAGCGCATAACGGGCCGCGGCATTTGCCCCGGCCATCCCGGCCATTCCGCCCATGGCTGCCAGAACCAGGAGGGGCAGGTGAACCCACCTGCCGGGCCCCCCCGGCCGCATGGCGGCAATGCCCGACCGTCCAAATTCCGCGAGACACAGAAAAGACAGGACCATCGACACCAGCCGAATCAGGGCAAAAGGCCGGGAATTATCCATGCTCTGCACGAGCATGTTGAGCCATTCATGGATGCCGTGAAACAGGCCAAACAGGGCCAGCCAGTCCCAACGGAGCAGTGTCGTCTTTTCCCTCCTCAGGGAAATGCAGACCGCGGCAAGCAACACGAATACGAGCCCGTAGACGAAATAGACATAGTCCATCCGGCTCTGAAAGAACTCTATCCCCATCAGACACCTCGTCCTTGGTACTGCATCCAAGAAACCCGCCAACATATCCGTGGCTAATCCATACAACGCAATAAAGTATAACACAGCCTTTGGGAATTGTGGACTGTGCTCTAATCGCGAATTCTGCGGGCAAATCCGCCAAACAACCGCCCGGCCGGTCTAGCTTGCGGGGATCGGATAGAGCGTGTGGTAGGCGGCATAGTTGCCCAGCACCCGCTTCACGTAGTCCTTGGTCTCGGAAAAGGGAATCGCCTCAATGAATGCATCCATATCGTCGCCGGAAAACGTCTTGCGCCACTTGTCACAGTTGCCGGGACCGGCATTGTAGGAAGCGAGCGCAAAAACCAAATTACCGTTGGACCGCTCCAGCATCTGATGCAGATAGGCCGCGCCCATCCGCATGGAGCTTTGGGGGGATTTGAGATTGTCCGCGTCGCCGGGCTGTACCAGCGGATTCTTCTTGGCCAGCCATTTGGCCGTGTCCGGCATGAGCTGCATCACCCCCATCGCGCCGGACTTGGACGTTATACCGGACCGGAAAGTGCTTTCCTGCCGCGACACGGCAAGCACGAGCCATGGGTCCACACCGGCCGCGTCGGCGATAGGCTTCAGGAAGGTTCCGTAGGCAATTGGATATTCAAGCCAAATGGATGACAAGGAGGGGGCGTCGGCGGATTTTCCGGTTCGTGCTGCTTGGGCAAACTGAACCGCCGTATGCATAAAGCCCGCCTCGGCGAGAACCCTGTACTGTGCCGTCTGCCGGTTGTCGATGCCGGTCTTCAAAAGCCAATCCAGCGCCTCCCACTCCCCCTCTTCCAGGCCGTTGGCGCCAAAGAACCGTATCCGCGCAACCGCCGGATTTGTATCAAGATCGGAGCGTGCGGAATCCTCCAATCCGGCAGGCTTGGGAAACAATCCCAAGAACGGCTTGTCCCCCGCCACAGGCAGAATACGCACTTTTTCCGTGTCTGTTTTGTCCTCCCGGTGCAGCCGCGCGAGCGCGCGGTGGGCGTAATAGCTTCCCGTTCCGGCTTTGGCCGTCCGCTCAAGGTATGCGCGTTCACTGGCCGCATCGCCGATTTGCCGGCAAATATCCGCGCAAACGCTGTTTGCCTCCACCGCCGGCCGGGCACTCCCGTACCGCTTGCCCAGCTCGGAAAATGCAGTCAGCGCATCGGCCCAGCGATGTTCGTCGCGCGCCATATCCCCGAGCGCAAACCACGCATCCGCCGCGCGGGGATGGGTCGGGAGTTCTTCGGCAAGCCTGCGGTAAAGCAGCGCCGCCGTCGCCTTGTCACCCGCATCGCCGCGCGCGCCGGCAAGCCACCACAGCGCATCCCCACCGTCACGGGTGCCGGAACAGCATTCGACCAATATGTCGCAAAAAATCCGCGCCGTGTCCCATGCCTTTCTGGCACCCGCAGAACGCATGGCGTGGATGAGCCAAACACGCATCCACGGGTTTTCGGCGCTCATCCTGGCCATGGCGCGCATGCGTTCCACGGCCTCGGGCGGCGGCACGGCCACAGCGGACACGAGTGTGTCGATCACCTGCATCGAGACCTGACCGCCCGGTTCATCGAACATGACCGGCTCGGCCGTCAATGTCTTTCGGGCCTCATCCATCACGCCGGAGCGCATCAGGCCCCAAACCCCCAGCGCCCGCTGCGCGGTGTCGGGCATGGCCAGCAGCGCCTTGGCGGCGCGCTTGCGTTTTTCGATATAAATGGTCGTCTCCACCATGTTCCGATAAAACGGCACGGCGGCATTCGAGAACTCCGGAAGGTTGGCAAGATTGTCCGCGGCAGCCCACGCATCCTCCTCCATGAACCAGGGAAGCGGCAGGACGTTGATTGCCCCCCCGTAGAGCGTTCGGGCCTCGTCACGGCGGTTCAACCCAACCAGAAGCGCGGCCAGCCGGCACTTGGCCGGGCGAATCCATGGACCATCCCCGCCGGAAATCACTTCCTTGCAGGCAACCTCGGCGGCCAGAAAGTCGCCCGACTGGGCGCGTATGCCCGCAATGCGGAGACGTGCCCAGGGGGACAGCGCGGGGTCGGCGGCGGCACAGGATTGGAAGTCGGCCAGCGCGTCGGCGGGCTTGCCGCCACGCAGCGCGGCGTCGCCCTGCAAAAACAGCGTTTCACCCGGAAGGGAACCGGGCACGGCGGCAAGGGCCGCTATCACGAATGCGACAAAATACATACTGCCTCGCTGGTTTCATGCGGTGTCAGAAAATGCACCCCGGATTTGCGTGCGGTGGACCGCATGCGGACTCTGCACCGCCACCGCATCCAGTCCCGCCTGTTTGCGCCGCGTTTCCCGCCTACTCAACGGGGAACCGGAACCGCCGGATTTCGTGGGTTCCGTTTGGCGCGGCGACCTCGGCGTAGGCCCACAGTTCGTTGTCCACGCGCAACCAGCTCGAGTAACGCCATGTGTGGAAATCCGCATTGGGCGTTGTGCTCTCAAAAAGGGGCTTTTCAGGGGTGAGGTCAATGATTCGGTTCAGATCAAAAGTGAATCCCAAGCCGGTCAGCACGTTGTAGACCGGGTCGTGCCAGGTTGTCTTGGAACCCTCGTAAATGAAGAAGTATCCCAGGCCGGCCGGCACCACCGCTGCGGGCCGCACAAAGAAGTCGTGCCATCCCGCGGGGTTCATGACGGATTCGCGGGGATCGCCCGCAGGCGTCCACTGTTCCCCGTCCGGGCTGGTGAAATGATAGACACGCTCCAGTCTGCGCAAGTACCCAATCACCCATGCATGGTAGGCGCCGCAGGCATGGATAACGACCGGGTCTTTGTATTCCTCGGGAGGGACGTCGCGCTCGTACGCTTTTGCGCAGGGAGAAATGACCGGGTGCGCCGATGCGGGATTGAAGTCTTCGGGCGTGTCGGCATCGTCAAATTTGATGATGGACCACGGCCCCTCTTTCCAGGGACCGCAGGCGTAGAGCTTGCATTTGCCCGTGACCGGGTCGGACAACAGCGCGGGACGCTCGAACCCGGGAATGGGCACCTGCTCCCGCAGGATGGAGGCCGCCTTCTCGAACTTCGCCCCGTCTGTGCTGCGCAGAATGCGGATTTCATAGCCCCGCAACCCGCGGGGCGCGTCGGCGGTGCGCATGCGGCAGGCCATCCAGAAGATGCCGTCTTTGCCGCGCATGACCGACGGCGCGCCGGCCCACCACTCCGCCTCGTCCTTGTCCGGACGCAGCACCACGTCATACGTTTCAGCAAGTTTGGGCATGACGCCGTACGCGCCTGAAAGGTCCGGCGCGGCTCCTGCTGCAAACATCATGGACACGGCAACACCCAGCATGTTTCAGATTCTCCCGTTCCTAGTCATCGCGCCGTCCAAGGCGCACCAAGGCAGTCAACCCTGCCAGAACAAGAACCACCAGCACCGCGCCGGTCACCACCGTGCCGGCATAGAAAGACGCCGGTCTGTAGACAAAGGTCACCGTACCGGCGCCGGGCGGCACCACCACACCGCGAAACAGCCCGTTCACCTTGAGCAGCGGCGTGCCGGTTCCATTCACCCGGGCATACCAGCCGGGGGCCGCCGTGTCGGCAAGCACCAATATGGCGGACCTTGGCGTGTCCACCCGCACCACCACGCGCTCGGCGGTGTCCGTTTCAATGGTGCATTTGCCGAGTCCTCCCCCCCCGCCGGTTTTCTCTTTTCCGCTCCTGCCCTCGGGCAATGCCAGCGCGAGATAGTTAAGACTGTCGCCCTGCGGCAGCACCACGCATTCCTGCATGGGCGCAAAATCATCGTCGGTCATCACGCCGGCCGCGCTGACCACTTCGGGGGCGACGCGCCACTGGTCCACGAGAAATGCGCGGGGCAACGCTGCGTCGTTGCCGTAAAGCGTAACGCCGTCCACATCGGCACCCAGCCGCCGCAGGTGCAGTTTGGAGGTTCCGCCTCCGCCCAGCCCGCCGTCTTCCGTGGCCAGCACAGTGCGCACCGCCATGAAGTTGAGCAACTGCGGTGTGTCGGCGTTTGCATGCATATCCGTGTAGGGTGCGCCCGTATCGGACCGGGTTGCCGCAGTCTCACTCCCGGAACCGGCCTGTCCCGGCGTCTCCGGTTCCGCACCCATGGCAACTTCCCACCAGCGCGCCTGCTCGGATGTAAGCGGAATAAAGCCGCCTCCCGCCGCGCGCAGCGGAGACACCATGCCGATATTGGGCATGACCGCCGCATCCAGGGGATGGGCGCTCACAAAGACGCGGCCGTCCAGGGCCTGTTCCCGCGCGGCGCGCACAACAGCCTCGGATGCGCCCATGCCGGGATGGCAGGCGCGCCCGTGAACGTTCGCCCCGGCCGCGGAGAGGTCTATAAACAGCACCAGCATCACAATCACGCCGCCCAGCGCGCCTGCCCATGCGCCGCGAAAGACCGCAAAGAAGAGTATCGCCGCCAGGGCGGGCAGCAGTCTTCCCTTTGTTTCCGGGGGCGACAGCCAGAACACTATCCCCGCGACCGCGATGGCCAGCAGCAGCGGGGTCCAAAAGCGCGGCGTGCGCGCATCGCGCCGTGACATGAAGAGCCGGTCAACGCCCAGCGCCGTGAGCGCGGCGGCCGCGAATGACGCGGGCAGAAAGAATACCTGCCACGGGAAGGGTCCGTTCCACCGGCTCATCCCGTGAATGCCCAGCGCCGCAAGACCGGCCGCGGCCAGCGTGAGGAACGTGATTTCGGCGCGCCGTCCCCGGTGGAGATAGGCCGCCGGGATAAACACCAGCGCGGCCGCGCCAAGATACCCGATGCGCGGCAGCAGGTCGGGCCGGGGCGCAACAAGGTGCGTGATCATCTCCCTCCAGCTTTGGGGCGCTGTTCCGGCAAGGTCGGCGCGCCAAAGGGTTTCCCACGGCCGGTCCAGTTGCAGCAGCCAGGCCAGGGAGGGCATCCATTGCACCGCGGAAAGGCCGAGGGCAACCACGGCCATAAGCCCAAAACCGCGCCACGCCGCGCCGCGGCTCCGCCCCGGAACCGCAGGCGCGCCGGGCCACAGCGACTTGACGGCCGCAAAGGGAACCGCCATTGCGAGAAATGCCGCCGACACCGCCGGGGAACCGGCGAGCAGCATGAGTGCCGCGGCCACGCCGCCCAGAACCGAGGCGGCGATGCGCGGAACCCGGGCGTGCTCCGCAACAGCCCAGAAGAGCAGGGGTGCCCAGGCCAGCGTGGCGGCCATTTCGGGCCGCGACATGGCCGCGGAGGAGGCCCCGCAAAATGCGTACACCGCGGCGCCCACCGCGGCGGAAACATAGCGTAGTCCGAGCGCCCGGCCAAACAGGACAAACAGCAGCCCCATCAGGAAAATGCAGGTGAATGCATGCACGGCAAGCGCCGCGTTTGCGGGCATCAGGAGAAACACCGCGTTGATCGGCTGAAAGACACCGTTGGCGGGATCGGCGAGGTAGGCCGTTCCGCAAAGCTGGCGGTCGTTCCACAGCGGCAACTCGCCGGCGCGAAGCCGGTCAAAACCGTAGACGGCAGAGGGGGCAACGCGCTGGCATACCAACGCGCTCTCGTGGGATCGAATATCCGGCTTTCCCTGCGGGGCCTCCTCCTGCATCCAAAACAGGGGCGCAGCCAGCATGAAGAACACGCCCGCCACAAAGAGGGGAAAAAGCGCGTAGCGGCTGTCGGTAAATGCGTTCACGGCTGCGCGGCGGCCAGTTCGCGCACAGACACCCGGCACCGGTCCGTGACGGCAGGCACGGCCGCACGGTCGGTCCGGCCGGGGCCCGCGCCGCCAACGCCGATTTGGTTCATCCTGCTTTTCGACATGCGCTCCATTCCAATCCCGGCGCATCGTTGTGCGTCCGGAAAAGCATCGTAGCACCCGCGCGGGGATGAGTCCAGCGCCGCCCGCACGGACCGACGCCTTTAGCCGAGCCCGGCGCGGGCCAATGCCTCGTCCGCGGCCTGTTTGAGCGACACAGCCGCGTCGCGCGGCCCGCGGGTACCCGACAACACCTCGCTCAATGAGCGGGCAACGAGGTCGCGCACCTGCTGCCAGCCCGCCATGTTGGGTTCGCTGCGCGCAAAGCTCAGGCAGTCAAAGGCGGCCCGGTTGCACTCCCACTCGTCAAAATGCTTCTTCATCTCGGGGCGATCCACGGCGGACTTGCGCACCGGAAGGTACCCCGTGCCCACCGCCCACCGCGCGGAAATCTCGGGGGTGGTAAACCACTTTACAAAGGCCCATGCGGCGGCCTTCTGCTCTTCGGTGGTGTTGAATATGGTCACGCTGGGACCGTAGAGCACCGTGGAGGGGTGGGCGGGGTCCTGCTGCGGTATTCTGGCCATGCCCCAGCGGGTCTTGTCGTTTTCCATGAGCAGCATGATGTCGCTGCGGCTTGAACTGGTGCGGAATGTGAAAGCCAGTTCGTCGCGGCACAGGGCCTCGTTGTCCTGGTAGGTGCCGGGCGGCACCCGATAGGCGAGCCCCTCGCGGATGAGCGCGGCATAGAACTCGAAAACAGCCACCGCCGCGGGCGCGTCGAACAGGGTCTTGCGGCCGTGAACCACGTCACCGCCCCGGCTGAATATCATGGCGTCCACCGTGGAGCAGTCAACGGAAACAGCATGTGCCGGCTTTCCCGTGGCCGCCTTTATTTTTCGGCACTGATCAAGAAACTCATCCCAGGTGGCAGGCGGCGCGGTCAGCCCGGCCCTGGCCATCACACGCCGGTTGTAATACAGCATGGGAATGCTCTTGGACAACGGGAAGGAATACATCTTCCCGCCAAAGTCGGCATAGTGGTTGCATTCCAGCGCGGCGGGATAGTAGTCGTCCAGTTCCTCCTGCGTCAGCCCCGTTTTCGGATCCCCGACAAGCGGGTCCAACTGCAACGCCGCATTGGTGGGAATGTACTCGTTGGTCATGCTTTCGTAGGAAACCGCCATGGCGGGAAGCACCCCCGCCTGGATACTGGCCGAAACCTTGCGGAAGATGTCGGTGTAGTTTCCGGCATGTTCGACCTTTACGGGAAGGCCCGGATGGGATGCATTGAATTCGGAGACGATTTGGCGCAGCAGTTCGCCCGTTTCCGTGATCTGGCGGTCCCAGAGCACCGCGGAAGCGGTGTCAACAGGCTTGAATGCGGCCCCCTGCGCGGGGACGCTGCCGGGCGTTCCACCGCAGCCTGCCAGCAGGCAGGCGGTCACCGCCATTGTCAACCCTGTCCACACACGGATTGGCTTCATGCCTTGATCCCCGCGCCAAGCGCGCTTTCCACAAAGTACCGCTGCGCTGCGAAGTATAGGACGACCGTGGGCAGAATCACAATGGTGGAGGCGCACATGAGCAGGTTGATGCGCACGCCGGCATCGGTGTTGAATGTGGTCAAACCCACCTGCACAACGCGCATGGAACCGTCCGCCGTGACCACGAGCGGCCAGAGCAGGGCATTGTAGCTGCCGAGAAAGGCGAACAGCGCCACCGTGATCACCATGGGACGCACCATCGGCGCGCCAATTCGGAAGAGAAAGCGCAGATGGCCGCAGCCGTCAATCCGGGCCGCGTCGTAAAAGTCCCGGGGAAGGGACAGAAAGGCCTGGCGCATCAGGAAAATGGAAAACGCGTTGGCGCACCACGGCACGATGAGCGCCGCATAGGTGTTGTACCAGCCAAGGCGCGAGACAAGCACGAAATTGGGCACGAACACCGCCTCGAAAGGCACCATCATGCTGCCCAGCACCAGGGCAAAGAACAGTCCCCGGCCGGCGAAGCGCAGACGCGCGAAGGCATAGCCGGCCATGAGCGAGGTGAGCACCACGGAGAGGCTCACGGTGCCTGCGACGAAGAATGAATTGAAAAAATACCGTCCGAAGGGCGCCGCGCGAAAGGTGTCCGGAAAATTCTGCCAATGGAACATGCCGGGCCAGACCGAGAGGCTCGGCCTGCCGGCGGAGGCGTAGTCTTTGCACGCCGTGGAAAGCATCCACAGGAAGGGCCACAGCATCACGAGTCCGCCGGCCGTGAGAACGGCATAGAGCAGGGCGCGTTTCATGAGTAATGCACCCGCCTCCCGACAAAGCGCCATTGCAGGGCCGTCAGCATGACTATTGCCAGGGTGAGCAGGGTGGACGCCGCCGTGGCATACCCCCAGTACCCGTAGTCGTAGAACTGCGCGTAAATGTACAGGATGAGATTGCGCGTATCCTGTGTGTTGCCGCCGCCCTGTGTCAGCGCATAAAAGCTGTTGAAGGCCTGAAACGCCCGGACGACGCCGACCACGCACAGGAAAAAGACCGTGGGCGAAAGCAGCGGAAGCGTGATATGCCAGGTGGCGCGCAGGCCGCCCGCACCGTCGATCCGCGCAGATTCCTCAATTTCCCGCGGTATGGACGAAAGCCCCGCCAGAAAAACCACGACCATGAAGCCGCAGCCGTGCCAAATATCAAAGAGCATGATGCAGCACAAGGCCAGACTGGGACCGACGGAAGGGTCCACCGCACCGCCGCTTATCAGATGCAGCACACCGCGCGGTTCCAAGAGCCATTGCTGGGAAGGGAGCCCCACCCGGCCCAAAAGCAGGTTGAACGCGCCGCCGTGGGGGTTGAACAGGGACCGCCACACCATGGCGGCGGCCACAACGGAAGTAACGTAGGGAAGAAAATAGAGGGTGCGAAACAAACCGCGCGCACGGCCAAGGCGGTGCAGCGCGAGCGCGATGAAAAAACTCAACACCAGCATGACGGGAATGGTTCCCAGAACGTAGTAGACCGTGACGGCGAGACTCCGCCAGAAATCGCCCGAACGAACCGCGTCCAGATAGTTTTGCAGGCCGACAAAACCGCCGCTCCCACGCATGCCCCCCTGAAGGCTGAGCACAAAGGAATTCACCATCGGCGCGAACGAGAACGCGCCCAACACCAGCAATGCCGGAGCGGTCAGAAGAAAGGCCACGGGCGCGTCACCCAAACGTCTCGGGAAGCGGTCCAGCATGTTGTCGATCAGGGCAAGAGAACGGTCGGGCAATACGGCCAGACCGCCCATAATACGCACCCTCATGCTGTCTGTTTCCGCCATGTGCCGGTTCCTGTTATCCCACCGTTTGTCCCGCCGCCGCGGCGGCCACCAGGTCGGCATTGCGCTCTGTGGCGCCACGGTTCTCCAATACCGCCTTCCTCCCCAGGGTTCCCAGTCCGCGGCAGGCATGCGGGTCGGAAAGCAACCGTTCCAGTGTCCCGCACAGCGCTTCGGGACCGTTGACCTGAACCGCCCCCCCCCGGGCCAGCAGCGCATCCGCCGCTTCGGGGAAGTTGCCCATAAACGGGCCAAACACGGTGGCCACACCCAGGGCTGCTGACTCAAGCGGATTGTGACCGTCCACGCCGGGAAAGAAACTCCCGCCCACGACGACCAATGTCGCCAGGGAGTAGAAAGTGACCAGTTCACCCAGTGTATCGACAATCAGTATACGGGAGTCGCGCAGTTCGCCGCCCGCTTTGACTTCCGAACGGAGCACAACCTTCTCGCCGACGAAAGGTTCCAGCGCCTCGGCCAGGCGCTGGTTGTGCCTCGGCGCAACAACAAGCCGGAGTTCCGGGAACCGGTCCCGAAGCACGGACCAGCAGCGGGCGGCGAGCGCCTCGTCACCGGAACGGGTGCTGCCGAAAACAAGAACCGGCGTCTCGGCGCCATAGCCGCACCCGATACGCAGTTCCAACCGGGCCCGACTGTCCACTTCTGTGCGCACCGCGTCGAACTTCATGTTGCCCGTAACCTGCACAAGTTCGGGAGCGGTACCCAAAGCGGCGAACCGGTCAGCATAAACCGCATTTTGAGCGCCCACAGCGGACAGCAGGCTGAAAGCAGGGCGGAAAAACCAGCGAAACCGGCGGTAGGCGGGAAATTGGCGGGGACTGAGCCGGGCATTCACCACGACGACGGGGGAACCCGTCCCGCGGGTTTCACGGACCAGATTGGGCCAAATCTCGGTTTCAACCAGGACGAGAACCCGGGGGCGAAGCTGACGCACGAAGCTTCGCACGGCAGAGAGGATGTCAAAAGGCAACCAAGCCACCGGAATGTCACCGAGCGTCTTCCGGGCAAGGTCACGACCGCTTATGGTGCTCGTCGTCAAGAGCACCGGGGTCTCCGGAAATCTCCTTTGAAGTGCCGGAATAAAGGCTCGTACGGTGTTGACCTCGCCCACACTGCATGCATGAACCCACACCGCGCCCTGCATGCCCGCGGGCGGCAGCGGCGAAAAACGTCCACGCAGGGCGCCATGACGCCGGCTGAAAGCCAGCCAAGTGCGGGCAAGGGGCGAGGCGCAACCGACAAGGGCGTTGTAAATGGCATATTGCATATTCAATAAAACGACGGGCAGTCCGTATGAACCGCCCGTCGACCGGTTGTTTTATGCGCTGTGACTATCAGGAAATCGGGGTCGGCGGCGCTATGCTCTTCACCGGCCCGTCCGGCGTGGGTTTGTTCACGCCCTTGCCGACCTTGAGCGGCGCCTTGGCCGGCGCCGCAGCACCCGATTTTTGCGCGCTGCCGCCGACTTCACCCGTGCCCTGCGTGGTGGTCGTGTTCTCGCGGCCAACGTCGAAGAAGCGCGCGCCGGTGGAATCGATAATATCGGGCGTCACGAAAATGAGCAGGCTGGACTGCTTCATTTCATGGCTCTTGCCCTTGAAGAAGAACCCGATGATCGGAATATCGGCCACGTACGGCATTTTTTCCTCCGTCTTGGAGGATTCATCCCGAACCATGCCGCCGAGCACAAGCGTGTCACCGTCATGCACAATCACGTTGGTCCAAACCGCCTGCCACGACGTGGTGGGCAGGTTGAGCGTGTTTGTAATGGTCTGGTCGTTGATAACCTGCTTCTGCTCGAAGGACTTCTCGCCGGTCTTTGTGCGCACTTCGGGGTTCAGCCACAGACGCACCTGGTCGTTGTCGCGAATCTGCGGGGTGACTGACAACGCAATGCCGAAGTTAAACGCCGTCGGCGTCAGGCTTTGCACGAAGTTTGTGGTTCCCGAACCGCCCAGATAGGGGTTGTTGGACAGCATCTGGGTGTTGATTGACGTGACGTAATAGTCCGTCGTGA
>CAZOMH010000069.1:0-11810 GCA_964580415.1 uncultured Nitrospirales bacterium | reverse complement strand
CCTCGTTGTCCGGCGGGCTGGTCATGAACGCGGCCAAATCGCACCGCAGGTCCTTGCGGCGGAGCAGCGCCTCGAAAACGGACAGTGGCGCCGGTGTCACCGTCCGCTGGTGCGCAGGGACAGACAGCTCCGAGGGACCGCAAAACAGCGAATTGAGCGTGAAACTGCGCGCTTCAGGATCGGCCATGAAAGCCATCATCGGGGGGGCCATCCGCAGCGCGCTGCGGATGGTGACATTTTCGAGTTCACCGGCCCGTGCCGCAAGCGCGGCGTCAAGATACCGGGACGAGGCCGTAAACGCATAGTAATCCACCGTGTCACCGGACCGGATCATGGCCGCAGCATCCGCCGCGGAAATAAGTTTACTGTGATATTCACTTGCGGCGTTGAACATAAAGGAAAGTTCCTTCTCGCCAGATTTCCGCGGTTTTTCGGTCTGCCTCGGGCGGCGGGCAATCCCGAAGTCATTGCTATTCTAAGAATAGTGCTATTATATCGAAGAGGACGTCGCGACTCAAGGAAGTTGACAGTGTCCGGAGTTTCCGGGAATCGTGCAGCAGGGGAGATCGGAAAGAATGACGGTGGAGCGCCTTGGCAGACCGGAACCACAAGGGAGAATCGGGAATTCATAATACGGGGCGGAGTCCCGCCAAAGTTGACATGGGTGAAGAGGGGGCATACCATCGTGCGCACGGCGGCTGTGTGCATGCGCATGGCCGGGACCCTGTTTTGGGACAGGCGTCCGATGTCGCTGCGAGGGTACACCCCGGCAACTGTGACGAGAAAGAGGAGTTGAGGTTATGGCATTGTGGAAGAAGATTTTACTTGGCATCTTCGTGTTTCTTGCCGTGCTGGCGGCCGCCTTCGTGGTGTTCATCGGCCCATGGCCGACGTACACGGCAAGTTTTGAGGGGACGGACTATTACAAGAACGACCTGGCCCGCATCGACAATGCGGCCAGGCAATTCACCATTACGGACAAACCGGGAAAACTGAAGGCGGGCTGGGGCACGGCAATGATCACGCCGCCGCCGGGAACGCCGATGGCGGGATACAGCGCGCGCAACAGCAAACCGGCAACGGGCGTGCATGACGACGTGTTCGTGAAGGCGGTCGCATTCAGCGACGGCACGGACACGGCGGTGGTGGTGGGTGCGGACATGCTGCTGATTCCGCCCAATGTGGCCGAGGCTGTGCGCGAGGCGGTGGCCAGGGAAACGCCGCTGAAGGCGAACAATATTTTCTTCACGGCAAGCCACACGCATGACAGCGTTGGAGCCTTTGCGCCGGGCCTGATAGCCACCATTTCTTTCGGGAAATACAACCCCCAGATTCCGCCGTTTCTGGCCAAGGCGTTTGCCACCGCGGTGCTGGACGCATACAAGTCGATGGAACCGGCCAAGTTCGCCCACGGCGATATTGACGCGCACCAGTACATTCACAACCGCACCCGCGACGCCGCGGCGGACCCCGTGCTGAACTGGATGCTGATCGAAAAGGAAAACGGCAAACGCTGCTACATGATGCGCTTCTC
Organism: uncultured Nitrospirales bacterium; assembly: GCA_964580415.1. Lineage (GTDB taxonomy): Bacteria > Hydrogenedentota > Hydrogenedentia > Hydrogenedentales > CAITNO01 > CAITNO01. Next base: position 10,276 of record CAZOMH010000069.1, on the reverse strand, counting down.
GGGGCATCCGACGATTCTGGACGACGACAACATGGAGATTTCGGCCGAGTATCCGGGTTATCTGCAGCGGGCCGTAGAAAAAGCCACCAGCGCGACGGCGGTTTATCTTGGCGGGGCCGTGGGCAGCATGAGCCCGAGCGCGCCCGATGCGCCGAAACCTTTTGAGAAGTGCGAGGCCATGGGCAGCGTGCTGGCCAAACTCGTGCTGGATGCGACGCAGAATCCGGCCTTCGCGGACAGCGCGGATGTCAACAGTGTGAGCATTCCCATTGATCTTCCCCCGCTGCAGTTCCGGCTGTTCAGCCCGAAATGGCGGCTTTCGCCGCTGTCACGGTTTATCACTGGTCTGGGCAAGACGGGCTGGATGAGCAGTGTGCGGGTGGGCGATGCGGTGTTTGTGAATGCGCCCGGTGATTTCAGCGGCGAGATTGCCATCACCTGGCGGGATTGGGCAAAGTCCAAAGGCATCGACCTGTGGGTGTCGGGTTTCTCGGGCGCGTATGTGGGTTACATATCGCCGGACCGCTATTACGGTGAATTGCTGGACAAGAAGGGCAACATGAACTACGAAACGGGGCAGTTGTCCTGGGCCGGCCCGCACATGGAAGGATTCTTCACGTCGCTGATGCAGCACATGGTTGAGGCCGTGGGAACGCCGGCACCGGTGCCCGCGCCGGTTGCGGCGAAGTAGACGGCATTCACTGCCAGTTTGAAACCGGGGGCGGCAGACAAGCATGTCTGTCGTCCCTGGAACACGTTAAAAGAACCCCGCACCGGCCGGAGGCGACAGTTCATTTGCGTTGTCACGCTGAACAGAACGGGGCGTTTTCCATTTTGGACCACAGCGGCAGGAGGAGTCATGCCATGACACGTCGGTTCTCACGTTTAACCGGGCTATGCCTGCTGTTGACGGTCTTGGCCGGATACGCCACGGGCGAACCGTCGGATGCCTATATCAGGCGCGAGGGAACGACGTGGACGGTGGGTACTGTTTCGGTGGAGCGGGTGGTGGCGCTGGAAGACGGGAAACTGGTGCTCAAGCATTTCCGGGACAAAGTCTCGGGCCAAGATTTGGCGGGGAACGGGTCCGAACTCTCCTTTGGGCTGGACTCGCCGGACAACCGTATCACCGGCGCGACGGGCGGATGGACGCTGGTGGACGCGGTGGACTCGAAAGGGGCGCAGGGGGAGCTGCAGCTGGACCTGCGCCTGAGCCGGGACGGTATTGAGGCCGCAAAGCATTACGTGGTGTATCCCGGGTCAAGCATCATCCGCGAATGGGTCACCTTCAAGAACACCGGCACCGCGCCCGCCTGTTTGATCAATCCCGGATTTCTGAACGCCGCCCTGCGCATGGGCAATCCGGAGACATTCGATTTCCACTGGATGACGGGAGGGGAGAACCAGCCGGGATCGTGGGACCTGCGCACGGAAAAGCTGGGCACGGACAGGCCGCGAAAGTTCGACTCCTATGAACCGTTCGCAATAGACCAGGCGAAGACCTCATATCAGGGCGACGGCATCTACGCGAAAATCCTGCGCAACGACACGCAGGTGTGGCCCGCGGACGGCGGGAAATATGTCGCCAACGCGACGGTGAACGAGCCGTTTGACGTGACGCTTGACGTTGTCGCGGGCGACAGGCTGGTGTTTCTCGTCAACATGAACGAGGGCATCGGTTTTGACACGACGGCGTTCGATCCGGTCATAGCATATGCGGACGGCGAGACCCACCAGGCAGGCAGGGAATTCAGCGGGGAACAGGGAAAGAACGGCTGGCGCTACCAATACATTGAGAACGGAACGTACACCGACCTGGTGTACTACGCGCTGCCAAACCAGTGGCGCAAGGAAAAAGACAACACGACGGGCACGCCCTTTGTCGGCCAAGGCAACCAGCATCCGGACGCCGGTCAGGACGCTGTGCGGGTGTGGACCGCGCCCAAGGCGGGGAACGTGCATCTCACCGGTTCCATTTGCAACACGGGCAACGGCCAGGCACCGGGTGGTTACGGGTTTCGCCCCGGCTCATCGACCTACGCGCCGTGGTACGCGCTGTACAGCCGCGAGACGCGGCAGGGTGTCTTTGTGGGCTGGGACTACTTCGGGCACTGGACCTCGTCGTTTGCCCCGGACGGACGCGGAAATGTGGCGGCGGGACTGGAAGTCGCGGGTTACAAGAACACGCTGGAACCCGGCCAGTCGATGTGTACGCCAAAGTCGTTCATGGGGTTGTTCCGTGACGACCTGGACAACGCAGGAAACGAATGTCTCGACTGGCAGTACCGGTATCTGTGGGATTACACACGGGAGGGCTGGTTCCCGGCGATCCGCATGCTCGGTTACTGGATGAACGGCACGGGCTGGGGCCAGCCGGGCGTGTCGTGGACGGGTGGCAACCCCGACTGGGCCAGCGCCTTCCGCAAGGTGTTCCGCGTGGCCGACCTGATGCGGTACACCGGCGCCGACGTGTACCACCGCGACTGGGGCTGGTGGGACCGTGCGGGCGACTGGAACGGTCCGGATTTCAAGACGACCATCGCCTATCTTGGCAAACACGGCATGGGCCAGCTCATCTACGCGTTCCTGTACACCGTTGACCCGGAATCGAAGGTGGCCAAGGAGCATCCGGACTGGCTGATCGGCGGCACGCTGGACATGTCCAAGCCGGAAGTCGTCGAATTCATGAAGGGGCAACTGGACGGATTCGTCGAGCGTTGGGGCAATTTCGAGTGGCGCAACGACAGCTTCTTCACCGCGCCCCGGGACGGCACGGACACGTCCATGATCGGGCAGGACGAGGGACTGCGCGAGGTCATCCGGGGCTTTCTGGACAAGCATTCCAAGTGTGCTTTCCAGGCGGTGAACGGCGGCGGCAACTACGGCGGGTATGACTATGTGCGCTATGCGTCGAGTTTCTCGTTCAGCGACGGCGCGGTCGGCATCCTGCGAAACTACTACGCATCGCTGCTGTTTCCGCCCGACAAGACCAGCGACATTCCGGACGTGTGGAACCCGGACAAATACGACAAGGCCACATGGCGGGGTCTGTTGTGCATCAACTTCGACATGACCGGCGACACCTGGGACCCCGCAAAGCTTGAAGGCATCCGCGAGTTGATCGACATTTACCACCGCCTGCACGCCGCGGGCGCGGTGGGCCGATGGGTTCATGTGTACCGTCCCGTCATCGAAGGCGATGACGCGACGATGTACCTGCAGCGCCTGAGCCGGGATCAGAACCACGGCATCATCATTCCCAAACGCCCGGCGCCGGGTCCGGTCACAATCAAACCCAAAGGCTTAATTCCGAAACGCCCATACCTGGTGTCGTTCCAGGAATCCGACGCCACCACGATCTGCACCGGCGAGGACCTGATGGGGGTGGGCATCAAGGTGGAGCACATGCCCGCGGGCGAGCTGATCTACCTGAACCTGCCGCTGCGTCCCGGAAGCGGCTTCCCGGACAAGACGCCGACACCGCCCGCGCATGTCACGAAACGCGCCGGGGAAAACATGGGCTGGCCTGGCGTGGAGCTTGGCTGGGAACCGGGTGCGGACGACTGCTGGGTGTCATACTATGAAGTGCTCCGCGACGGGGCCGTTCTGGACAAGGTGGCCAAGGGTGCCTTCTACTTTGACCATTCGGCGGGTGCCGACCCGGCCGCGCAGTACGCGGTTCGCACGGTCGATGGCGGCGGAAACGTCTCGGCCGAAGTTGCGGCGGACGGCCCCGCCTCCAAGCGCGCGGTCGTGATCGATGATGCTTCAGAAAGCGGGATTGCGTTCAACGGGAATTGGGAGCGCAAGGACGGTTTCCCGCCCGCGCATGCGGGAACCCTCGCTTCGTCAAAGGAGAAGGGCGCGTCCGCGGAATTCGGTTTTGAGGGCAGAAAGGTGCTGGTTTTCTCGAAACTCGGCGCGGACTGCGGCAAGGTGTTGATCCGTATCGACGGCAACACCCCCGAAACCGTGGACACCTATTCGGCGGACGACATTTGGGGCGTTTGCGTTTTCCAAAAGGATGTTCCGCCCGGCATGCACACGCTGCACCTTGAGGTTCTGGGCGAACATTCCGAACGGGCCAAGGATAATGCGGTTCACTTGGACGGTATCCGCGTGGAGGCGGAGTAAGGCGGGCTGAACGGAACGGCGGAACAAACGGCAAGATTCTGGAATCACACAGAACAAGGAATGGAAGCTTATGTCTGGACATTCGCGTTGGAATGCCGTTGCAGCAGCAACGGCTGTTATGCTTGGTCTCGCCGCGGTCTGCGGTGCGGCGACGACCGTTCCCTGTGACCACCCCGATTTTGGACTGTCGCCGTATTCCTGGAAACCCACCGGAACGGGCAATGATGCGCGGGCGGAGGCCGCCATGCCGGGGGCCTATTTCAAGACCATCGTCAAGGGAACGGCCACGGCGGGCCTGCTGATCGACGGCACGGCCAATGACGGCTGCCCGGCACCGTCGATGCCGTTCGTTGAGTATTCGGTGGATGACGGCCCCTTCAACGTCAAGCAACTTGACCAAACGGGCGCAGTGTGCGTGTTCCCGATGGCCTCCGGGCTGGACGCCGCGGCGCCGCACAAACTGGAAGTGTATTTTCGCGCCGCCGATTTGGCGCAAAAGCGGTGGACGGCCCCGACAGCGCACCTGCGCGTCGCCGGGCTGTCGCTTGATGACGGCGGATCATTGGCCGCCTGTCCGAAACGGGCCGGGCGGGCAATCGGCTTCGGCGATTCGATCACAGAAGGGGTTGGTGTGGACGGGCTGTTCACCTCATGGCAGTCGCTCGGGGTGAACAGCGCGCGCGGCACATGGTTTCCCGTGGTATGCGCCACGCTGGACTGCGAGTACGGCCAGTTTGGGTCCGGCGGCCAGGGCATGGTGCGGGAGTTGGAAATGCCCGGACTGCCAAAAACGTGGGATCACTATGACGCGGCGGCATCGCGCCTGACAGACGGTCTCCTGCTGCCTGAGCCGGACTACGTGTTTTGCAACATGGGCACCAATGATTTCGGCGGGATTGACATCACGGGCGCCTACACCGGCTGGCTGGAGGCCGTGCGCAGGGCTTGTCCGCATGCGCGCATCTTTTGCGTGGTTCCGCCGTCGGGCGTTCATCGCGGCGAGATTGGGGCCGCGGTGAAAACGCGCAACAACGCCGATGACCCGGCCGTCCATGTGATCGACATTCCCTCGTTGAACGCCGCCATTACCGCGCATACGGGCGCCACCCAATTGTGCTACGACGGCGTCCACCCCACGGTGCAGGGACAGGGCATTTTCGGTGCCTGCATCGCCGCGCAGGTGCGGCAGGTGCTTGGCGGTCATTGACAATCCGGCTGACGCGCTGCGTTGTCCACGGGCGGCGCAAACGCGGACCGCCCACGCTCAGAGTTCCTGCCCCCCCCGCGCGCACCTACGCAGGCAATTGACCGCCCTCGAACAGGCGTTCCTCCAAGAGGGTGGTTTGCGTGAGCGCATGACTCGGGCGCGATTATCGGAACGTGAGAAGCGGTCATAACGCGCGACGCCGAGGGGAACCAGCGCCTCCCAGTCCTCCCCCCATCCCTCACACGATTTTCTCGCCCTCGTAGTCCCCGGGCACATCCGCGCCCATCAGCTTCAGCGCCGTCACACCCAGGTCCTGAATGTGCGGTTTGTCCTTGGCGAGTTTGCGGTTGCTGAAGAGCATCCCCGGACAGAGCGTGAACTCGGTCGAGGCGTGTTCCCCGCTCCACTTGTCGTCGTTGGGCGAGAAGAGTTTGTCGCCGGCACCGCCTTTGCAGCAGTTCTTGTCGCTTTGATAGGCGGTGTTGTAACCCAGACTCATATCCGGCGCGTCGGAAATTGCCTCGCCTTTGTACACGTTGCGCAGGTGCAGGTCTTTGAACACCGCCACTCCCGTCGCCGGGTCCTTCACCTGCAACAACTTGTCACGCAACTCGGCGGCGGTCTTGTCCGCCTCGGCCGGGTCCACGCAACCGGCCGTTTCACGACCGCGCAGGTTGAGGTACAGCGAGCTAATACCCACCGAATAGGCCTTCGTCTTTGCCCAGTCGATACCCTGCAGGAATCCCTTGGCCGCACGCGCCGGGTCGGAAACAGCGAGATACCCGTTGTCGCGCAGCCAGGCATTGAGGTCAAAGCCGGTCCGCCAGGTGCCAAACCCGTGGTCGGACAGGACAAACAGGGTGTCACCCTCTTTCAGCCGCGCCATCACCTTGCCGGTGATTTCGTCGGCCTTCTTGTAGGTCATCTCCAGCGCTTTCGCGAAGCGCTCCGGCGCATTGCCGTCATACAGCGGGTGTTTGGGGTCGCGGAACCGCCAGAACATGTGGCCCACGCGGTCCGTGGCGGTCCAGGCCGCGATGAACAGGTCCGACGCGCTCCGGTCCAGTTCATCCAGCGCCAGCTTCTCGTGCCACGCCATCGTCTGTTCCACGTCCTTGAGGAACGCATCCTCATCGAGGTCGCCCTGGCGCAGCGCGTGCGTGTCAAAAGACCAGCCCACCGTCTTGAACAGGCCCAACCGTTCCGCCACCGCCTCGCTGAAGTCGTCCGGCGCCGAGAAGGGCACGTACGGGGCCTTCGGGTGAAACTGCGTGCAGGCCATGTAGATGCGCACGCCCGCCTCGCCGATCTCAAACGGGTAGAAACGGGTGATGCCCTCCACAGCATACTTGCCTGTCACCTGGTAGTGCAGTTCGAGCCATTCCGACCATTGGCCGGGCACCAGTTCGACTGTCTTGCCGCCCGATTCCGCCTTGCCCCGGCCGCCTTTGCGATCCACTTGGAATCTCACATCGGTTGTCGCGTATGCGTGCCGGTCACCATAGGCAAACTGAGTGTTGCGCGGACCCGGTGCGGCAAAGACCGCCGTACCCGCTCCGTCGAACACCAGTTGCGCGCGCATGCCGCCGGAGAGGTCCTCTTTCAGCCGCGCATCGCCAAACGTATCGACAGCGAGTAGTTAGTGCTGGTGGTTCCCCGCAGATCGGGCACTCCCAGGCCGCAAATCATGAACCCGTTCTTCATCGTATCCGCGGGGAACACGAAGGGCACGTTGATAACCTTCGACTTGCGACCCTGCGCGTCTGCCACGGACCAGAATGGTGTTCCCTTGCGGTAGGTGATTCCCCGTGCGGGGTCGGTGACGGCACCGTCGGGTCCGAACTTGGGCGGGTCCAGTTTGCCCGTGCCCACGTAGGGCATGGGTCCGGTCTTCCCGCGCGGATCGCGGCGGATGAAGTCGAATATGTTGTGTCCGCCCGGGTTCTTGCAGGTCCCAAAGGAATTCCAAGCCACCGGCGACTGTGGCGGGATACTGGAGGTGAGGTCGTAGAATCCGCCCTGTCCGCGCAGTTTGGCAAGATTGGGCAGTTCGCCCCGGCCCAGCATTTCCTCCACCACCCGCGGTTCCACCCCGTCAAACCCCAGCATAATCACCCGGCCCGAAGACTGCGCCGCCGCCCGGCCGATACTGAACGCCCCCCCCGCTGCAAGGGTTGCGGCACCCGCCCGACGCAGAAACCCCCTTCGGTCCAGGGTGTCTTTTCGCTTGCCAGAGGTCATCTTTACCGCATCCTGCAAGTTCTTCCTGGCTCCCCAAACCCTGGACCCGAAAACCTGTCACACCCTCTCACGAATGGATATAGTCCTGCTTGTTCTTTCCGGCAAATTCCCGCAGCCGCCGCATCACATCCTTCTCGATTTGCCGAATGCGTTCGCGGGTCAGTTCAAAGCGGCGGCCCGTTTCCTCCAGCGTGTGCGCCGTGCCGTCTTCCAGACCATAACGGTACCGCACAATATCCGCGTCGCGGCGGCTGAGCTGGGCGAGCAGTTCATCCATCTGCTGGTCCCGTTCGATCTGCTCCAGCGCCTCATCCCTGCGGTAGGGCTCAAAACCCTCCGGAATACTCCGGCCGGTGCCCGTTTCAATGGGGGATGTGCTCTCCATCGGGGATATCGTGTCGGCAAAGGTTTCCAACTTTCGGACCTCTGTCAGCTTTACACCCATCGCCTTGGCAATTTCATCGCCTGACGGTTGGCGGCCCGTTTTGATGTACAGTTCCTCAACGACCTTCTTGTATTTCGCAAGGTTGTCCGTGATGTACACCGGTATGCGCACCGTCCGTCCGTGGTTCGACAGGGACCGTGTCACCGCCTGGCGTATCCACCACGTGGCGTACGTTGAAAACTTGCAGCCCCTTTCAGGGTCGAAACGGTCCACCGCACGCATCAGCCCCAGGTTTCCCTCTTCGATCAGGTCCAGCAGGGGAAGACCGTAATACAGATATTTTTTCGCGATGCTGACAACGAGACGGAGGTTGGAGCAGATGAGCCGCTTTCGCGCCTCCTGCTCGGCGATCCCGCCCTTCTTCAGCGCCCGGGCGAGCCGCAGTTCCTCAGAACCCGACAGCAACGGAATCCTGGATATCTCCGTCAGGTAGGTACTGAGCCCGTTTTCCTTCACATCCATCATCGTCACAACCCCGTGCGATTACCATCGCTTCCGGTCACCATCAGGCTTAACGTTTCCCCAAGAATCATTATTTCTACCGTCAGAATAATATATTGTTTCAAATCGGGGGGGTGAATGCAATTTGCCAGCACCGCCACCGCGGAAGTCTGCCTGATGAATGAAACGCATGAAACGGACAACCGGGGGGACGGAGGTATGCGTCCCGCCTCCCCTGTCTTCCAGTCGGGGCCGCCCGCGCAAATGACGGTTCAGAACCTTTCGAGTTCACCCACCGTATTGCCTTCCTTAAGCAGGAAGATTCGGGTTCCGCCAATGATAAATTCGTAGTTGAGGTCATTTCCGCCGGGACTGGCGTGTATATGCAGCTTGTTGCCCTGAACATTCCAGCGGCCCTCAATGTAGTCCAACCCGGTCAAAGCCCTTGCCATGGGATGGGTTACATAGAGAACACCGTTTGGAGCAAGCGTCATTTTTACTTTGTACGTCTGAAAGAAGAACTGCCATGTGCTGTTGACCAGATTCTGTTCATTGAACAGCGGGGGCTCCTTGAGTTCAGGACTTTGCGGGGTGAGCTGTTCCACGGGGACCGGAGCTCCACCGGGAACCCTGACCGCGGCTGGCGCGGTCGCCGGGGCGGCGGTGGCCGTCGCTGTAGCCGTCACAGCGCCGGTTCCGGGATGTCTCATCTTGTTTGCAACTATCGGAAACGCCAGCAACCCCACCAGTCCAACGACAAAAACCACCAAAATCTTGTTTGAGTCCATCTTCTTGAAAAACCTTACTTCTTCGCAGTTCGGCTCCGTAATACCTCCGAGAGGCTTCTCGAACAAAGCCATCGTAACAGGTAAACGCATTATTAGCAACCGTCAAATGAGACGACCTTGCAAATAAGAAATATATCAAATATTGGCAGCAGGATGGCTGAGTCCCCGTTATGGAAACAATACGCTGTGTTTTACAGTACTGCCCCAACCCCGAGCCCCACGCCGCTATAATGGCCAGCCTTCGCTGCCCACCAACGGCACGAACCGGCACCACCTGCCACGTTCTTCGCGGAAATGGTCGCCATGACGGGTGACACGAACGAGCATCTGTTCGTCCCGGTTCCCGACCGGCACCACCAGACGCCCCCCTTCGGCCAATTGCCCCACCAGGGTCCGGGGTACCTGCGGAGCCCCGGCGGTAACAAGAATGGCGTCATAGGGCGCACGTTCCGAACATCCCAGCGAACCGTCTCCCAGCACAAAGCGAATATTGTTGAACGCCATGCTTTGCAGCAGGTTGCGCGCCGATTTCAACAGATCGGCATGGCGCTCCACCGTGACCACCTCGCGGGCCAACCGCGACAGCACCGCCGTCTGATATCCCGACCCCGTACCGATTTCCAGTATCCGGTCCGTGGCTGAAACGGCCAGCCACTCCGTCATAACGGCCACCATGTAGGGCTGTGAAATGGTCTGCGCGCAACCAATGGGCACGGGACGGTCCTCATAAGCGTCGGGACGGTCCTCCCCCGGGATGAAACGGTGCCGCGGCACGGCACGCAGCACTTCCAGCAACCGGGGATCGCGCACTCCCCTGAAGGTAATCTGCTCGGCCACCATGTGGTTCCGTTCGGCCGCCCGCCGGTCGTTGAAGTTGTCCGGAGCACTGTCTGGCATGGCAAAGACCGTCTCTTCCAGGGGGGGGCAGCACCGCCAATCCGCCCGTCCAACCGAATGTTGATTAACGCGCTAAGTGATTGCTACAATAACACAAGTGCCGCTTTTCGCGGTTCATTTTTT
>CAZOMH010000068.1:489-11824 GCA_964580415.1 uncultured Nitrospirales bacterium | reverse complement strand
TCGGTTTCGACGCCTGCGGCGTGGCACCCGTCTCCGCCGAGGAGGACGACGGGTTTGACGCGTGGCTCGCGGCGGGCTTCCACGCCGACATGGACTGGATGGCGCGCACCCGCGACCTGCGCCAGCAGGTCGGCCTCAAACTGCCCGGCGCACAGTCCGTGGTGGTGGTGGCACGCAACTATTACGCACCCCGCCCCGAGGCCCCGCCCGGCACGGGCCGGGTTTCCTGTTATGCCTGGGGCCGCGACTATCACCGCGCATTGATCAAGCCCCTGCGGCAATTGGCCGCCTTTCTCGACGGATTGGAACCCGATGCGCAAAGTTACGCCAGCATTGACAGCGGTCCCGTGCGCGAACGCGCCTGGGCCGCACGGGCCGGGCTCGGCTGGGTCGGCAAGCACAGCCTCATCATCCACCCCGAACTGGGCACCTGGTTCTTTCTCGGCACCATACTGACCACAGTGGCGCTCGCTCCGGACACGCCCATGGAGGATGGTTGCGGCAACTGCCGCGCCTGCATGGATGCCTGCCCCACGGGCGCTATTGTCGCGCCGCGCACCGTCGATTCCCGCAAGTGCATCGCCTACCACAGTATCGAGAACAAGGGCACCATCCCAAAGGATGTCGCAGACAAGATGGAAAACCAGGTTTTCGGCTGCGATATCTGCCAGCAGGCCTGCCCGTGGAACCGCACCCCGCGCGTCACCGACTGTGCCGATTTCCACCCCCGGCCCGGCGTGGCGAACCCGCCACTGGACCGACTCATGGCGGGTGACACCGCGTGGTTCGACGCCACTTTCAACGGCACCCCTGTCCGTCGCGCAGGCATGGAAGGCACGCGGCGTAACACGATGCTGGCGTCGAAGAACCGGAACGAGGATGGTGTTTAGCGCCGTCTGCCCGGTCCGTCTCTTCCCAAACTGCGTCTCCTCTGCTATAGTGAAGTCCAGGAGGATGTATCGCATGCCATACCGTGCGTCATGTGTCCTGATAGCCCTGCTTCTGGCCGTGCTGTTTCTCCCCCTTCTCTGCGCCCGCGCCGAGGCACCGATGGCAACCGAACCCGAAGAATGTTTTCTGTACGACAATCCCAGGCCGGGCAACGTGGACTTCATGCCGGAAGAGAACCTGTTTATCATGACCACGCAGGGCGGTCTGCGCGCGTTCGACATCCAATCCGGCGGGCAGCGCTGGCACCGCAATCAGGGCGCCAATGTGGCATGGGGCAGGAAACACGTCCTGGGCTGGACAAACAACGAACTGTTCCTGCTCGACAAGGCCACAGGTCATGAAGTCTGGTGGCAGCGCGAAGACCGGTACGGCCGCGTGGACATAGCCATGCTTTCGCCCGACGGCTCCCGTGTGGTGGCACTCTTTGATCCAAATACAGGCAACGATCAAAACGCCCGGCCCCGCCTGACCTCGGTGGTTTACGATACGGGCAGCCGCGGCCAGCACGTTTATTCGGACATGCCAAGCTCCTTTCCGGTGGCGTTGCCGCCCGACGGCAGGACCGCGATCTTTTGCAGGATGACGGCCACCCCGTCTTCTTCCATGCCGTCCCGCGACCAATCCAGAGAGTTCTTCCGGGTGGATTTGGACAGCGGCAATGTCTCTGCGGGAGTATCGTTTCCGGCTTCAAACTACAGCCCGTGGGGAGGCTTGTCCCTTTCTGGCCTTTTCGCGGTGTGTTCCCCGAAAACGGACGGCCTCACGGGGCTCAAGATATTCGATATAGCCACCGGTGTGCTTGTGCGTGACCTTGGCGACATCGCGGAAGATTTCGGCAGCGCAATCTGGTCGGCCGATGGAAAATGCCTGTACTTCACGTCCTGGGGCCGGAAGAAGGCCTGCGTGCTCGATGCGCAGACCGGCGCCCTCCAGCAGACCATCTCGCACCCCGGCCACACGCTGCTCAAAGTGCGGATTCAACGGTCCGACGAGGGCCCGGACATGATCCTGTCGCAGGATGAAGACCGCAACATCTGGTTTTGGCCGCCCGCACCCGACGCCACGCCGACCAGGCTGTTTGACGGACAACGGTTCGCACCGGGCAGGGGAGTGGAATTTCAGCGTGGCGGCTATTTGACGGGGCACACCGAGGAGCCCGGAAAAGACGTGCTTACCGCCTACCAGATGGCGGGTATGAAGAAGGTCGGCATGTGGCGGTTACCCCGACAGAACATGCGCTATGGTGGTGGATTGTTCAACCGGACCATGACCCACAGCGTCAACAGAGTCTACGGTGGAGACGGCAGGTCCGAGTCAAACAGTTTCGAGGTGTGCGCCGAAGGCGCGGAAACCGCGCTGTTTTCCGGCAATGGCGACCCGCTTGGCCTGTCACCGGACGGCCGCTTTCTTGTGGTGCAGACCACGGGGAAAAGGGTTCTGCTCCAGGACCTCCAAGAGCAGCGAACGGTCCATGTATTCGATTTCGTGTTGGATTGGGACGGTCAGGGTCAGGCGGTGTTTTCCGATGACGGACGCCGGGTGGCCGTCAATGCATACCCCAATCTGGAGGTGGTCGATCTGACGGCGGATTTCCCCCGGCGCAAGATGGCTCCTGACGCGGGCAGCCGGGGTTTCAGTTGCTCGCAGGGTGCATGGAGCTTCGGCGCCGGGCAAAGCATGTGTTTTTCCCCGGACGGGGCCCTGCTGCTATGCGGCGGCTACGGCCGCGCATGGCTGCACAACGCCGAAAGCGGCGTGCTCATGCGCTGTTTCACCGAAACGCGGCGGTTCTACGAGGCCCAGCCGTATGCCCAGGGCGGCTTTATGAAATCGCTGGAGCAGACCGCCCGCGACTGGGCCGGCCTGGCCACGGACCGCTACAAGAGCCCCGGACCGGTCCATGTCGCCTTTGGTGCTTTTGGCGACCGTGTTCTCACCCTTGCCGGGGGCCAGGTCATCCGCGTTTGGGACACCCGCAATGGTGACCTGCTACGCACCATTGAGGCCGGGCTTCCCGAAAAGAGAAATCAAAATGGAATGATAGACAATCACGTTGTGCTCAGTGACAACGGTGATTACGCCTTCTTTTACAACCGCGACAACTTTGCCCCGGCGTCCCTCTGGTCGCTGGCCGAAGGAACCCTAATCAGGCGCTACCAGTTTCCAGATGCGACCACGTTCAGCTTCGCCGTGCCCGACGACGGCGCGTGTGTGTACACGATGGCCGGCGACGCACTCTACCGCTGGCCGGGCCGGCCGAAAAACACGACGCCATAGGAGCTCATTGCCATGAAACGATTCTTCCAGCGGACGGCAATCTCGGTGTTGCTGTGCTTCGCGTCATTGCACACGCTCTCCGCGATTTCCGCGGACGATCTGGTGACGGAACCGGAGCAGTGTGTCTTCCTGGGATTCCCCAATCAGCTCGCCTATTTGCAGGAAGACAACCTGCTTCTGATGGTCAACGGCGGCGGCGTGTACGCATTTGACGTCGCCTCCGGAAAAGAGCGCTGGCACCGGCACCTCCCTTCACATATGGACGCTTCCGGCAAATTTCACGGTTGCGGCGCGGACCTCGGGCGGCGGCAGGTGTTGTTTTGGTCGGACCCGGAACTGTTTTTGCTGGACATGAAAACGGGCCAGGAAACATGGCGGCAGCGCGACACCCAGTTCGGCGACATGCGGTGGGCGCAACTGTCACCCGATGAATCACAGGTACTGGCCAGTTGCACAAAGCAGCACATCCTGTTCTCTGTGGCCGGCCGCACGCAGCGCGTTCTGCCCAAGTCGGACAACGCCCTCGGGGCCCGCTGGCTGACGGGAATCAATGCGCTGGTGCTCACCCAGCGGGAAAAACAGCCGTCTGGCGGCGTCTGCAAGTGGTCTTTGATGGACATCAGCACCGGCGAGGTTGGCCCGCCCTGGGAACGGACCGTTTCCCGCGATGCACCCGAACTCACCATCTCTTCCATGGGCCAGTGCGCGGAGGCCATCGGCGAAGGGAAAGACGGCACGACCCTGAGCATCTCGGATGCGCGCACCGGCGCGCTCCTGCGCGAATTCAAAGGCGTGCCGGGACGGGCGGGGCGTCTCGTCTGGACAGAGGATGGCAAGCGGCTGTTTTACAGGACCATCGACGAGAGGCAGGTGCGCCTGGTGGATGCCGAGACGGGGTTGGCGCAGTGTACCCTCGTTGGGGAAGACCACCGCTTTGTCTTGAGGCAGCCCTTTGAAGACGCCGCGGGCACTGTGTGGGCTTTCTCGCTGGATGCGGCCAGGAACCTGTACGCATGGCCCATGACTGCGGACAGCGCACCCCGAAAGGTGTTTGACGGGGCGTTTCTCGGACCGCAGGGCGGTTTCAAACTCCATGTTGCCGACCCCAACTATGCCCTTTTTTCCAAGTACAGCGAAGATCGCACCTGCACATATACCGCGTACACACTGGACGGCCGACAGAAACTTGCCGAGTGGCGTATTCCCCAAGGGGAATCGGACTGGCACCAGCCCCTTATCAACAGGTCCATGACCCACTGTGTCAGTGTCTGGCAGGCGGACAGGGATGTAAAGGACCTGCCGAAGAACCTTGCCTTCAGCGTCTTTGCTCAGGACAAGACAGCGCCTGTGTTCAAGGGTCGGGGCAATCCTCTTGCCCTGTCGCCCGATGCCCGGTTTCTGGCCGTGCAAAGCGGCGACACCACCGCCAGTCTGTACGAGGTACACACAGGCAGGGCCGTTAGCCAGTACGCTACCGACCGCAAGGAGGACCGGTTCCCTCCCCGCATGCGCGCGGCCTTTTCGGACAACGGAACGCGGTTTGTGTTGAACACCACCACCTCGCTCGAAGTCACAGACCTGACCGAGGGTTATGCCAGGCGAACCATGGCCGTCGGGACGGACGCCCGGATCGGATGGGCAAAGCCCTGTCCGTCACCCGACGGGGCAAGCGTGCTGTGCGGGGGAGGCGGTGGGGTGCGGTTGTTCGACGCCGCCACGGGCGCGCTGCTACGCAGCTTCGAGGAACCCGATCCCGCCGCGCACCGCGCCTTCGGTCCCGGTGCGGAGAGCAGTCTCGCGGATGCGTTCTTCATTGCCGGGGGCGCCCGGGTCGTAACCCTTGCGGGGAAGCAGATCATCGGCGTGTGGGACGCCGCCACGGGCGCGTTGCTGCACAGCATTCAAACAGGTCTGCCCGAAAAGCGGGTCAAGAATAGGCCCGTTCAAAAGAGCGTCGTCTTCAGCGCAACCGGCCGTTTCGCCTTCTGCTTCAGCAGTGACGGCTCCGTCCCGGCAACACTGTGGTCGCTGGCCGACGGCACGCTGCAGCGCCGCTGTCAACTGTCCGCAACCGTGTTTACAGAGGCCGTGCCCGCCGATGACGGCACGGCCGTCTATGTCCAAAGCGACCACAACCTGTACCGCTGGCCCGGCGTGCCGAAGGACTCCGCGATAAATCCATAGCGGGCAAATCGTCATTGCGAGTCCCGGACGGCCGCCGGTCCGGTGCCAACCTCCCCCTTTTGGCCCTTTTGGCATGGCCGTGTCAACTGATTTCCCCCGTCCGGCCACACAGAAACGGCGGATGGAAATATCCGCGAAAAGTACTGGCCGATTTGACGCTTTTGTGCTACGCTTTATACGGGTACACCGTCGGCGGTTTATCCTGGCGCTTCGGGGGGACGAAGCGCCCGCGCAACAAAGCCGGCATGAGGTATCGTTTTATGGAGGACGAGCGGGTCGAGAATAGAACATGCCCGCGCAGCCGGGTGATCATTCGGGCGGAAGTGCGCCTCAAGTGCGGGGTAATTGTCGATGGAGCGGCGCTGGATCTCAGTCTTCGCGGGTTGCTTCTCGAAACAGAACGCACACTGCCGCTTGACTGTTCCGTGAAGGTGACACTCGTGCGTGACGGGGGAGCCTGCGAACAACGCATTGACTGCCAGGGCACCGTCACGCGACTTGACCCGCGCGGGGTAGCCATCCTCTTCGACGAAATGGGCGCGGAAAACACCGCACGGCTTCAGCACCTTCTCGCACTCGACAACGGCGCCGGGGAGGCGCCCGAACTGGCCGCCACCTTCGCAGCCGAATACTACTAGGCGGGGGACATTTCTATCCCGTCGTCAAAACCACCTTGCCCACGGTCTTGCGGTCGTAAATGTGCCGCTGTGCCTTGGTCGCCTGTTCCATCGGGAACGTGTGCCGCACGATAACCGTCAGTTTTCCCCGCAGCCAGCCATTCCTTGAGGTCTCCGAGCGCATGGCCCATGGCTTCCACGTCCGTGGTGTATCCCATGAGATGGAATCCCGCCACGATCCAGTTGTTGCTGGCCGTTCCACCGAACTCACGGTGGGCACATTCTTGCTGGTCACGCATTCGCTGTACCCATTCCGGCAAAACGCCATCACCGCATCGCCGGCCTTCCACCCGGTTGCATGGATGTCGACCGCATCTATTATCCCCGCCACCTCGAAACCCGCGCCAAAGGACGGCTGAGGACCGTTGGGATAGCGTCCATCACACTGCATGATGTCGGCATAATTCATGCCTGCGGCTTCCCGCCGGTTATCAGACCCGCAACGACCAGGCCAGGATAAAGACAGTCAAAGGGATGCCTGCCCCATGGCATAATCAATTGGCGAAAATGACGGAGCATATTATGACTTTTCGTGGACATGTTAAGAACGGCGTGGTGATTTTGGATGACAAAGTGTCTTTGCCAGATGGCACGACCGTTTCTTGCACGCTGGCCGAAGACAACACACTCCCTGCCAAAGAGGGCGCCGGATTGTTTGGAGACCTGATGTCCTTTGCCGGGAAGGCGTCCACTTTTCCGGAAGACGCCTCAAAGAATGTTGATCACTACTTGTACGGTGACGCTGAACGATGACCTCTGTCTTCGTTGACGCCTCCTTCTTCATTGCCTTTCTATGCCGACGCGACCATCTTCATGCCGGGGCCCGGGCGCCGGAATAATACGTGAATGCGGTCTTGTCAACTGACGGTCGGGTCAGGTTGCAGGATTGGGTTTCTGCCACGGCACCGCTTATGCGTGAGGGTGGGCGTCTCGGTAGGCTTGGCGCAGGCGTTCGATGCTGATATGCGTGTAAATCTGCGTGCTCGACAGACTCTCGTGGCCCAGCAGTTCCTGCACGACACGCAGGTCGGCGCCCGCATCGAGCATGTGGGTGGCGAAGGTGTGGCGAAGCGTGTGCGGAGACACCTCGTTGCGGAAGGGCATCACCTGCCGGATGTAGCGCTCGACGATGCGCTGCACGCTCCGCGTGGTGAGCGGGCCGCCGCGCGCGTTCACAAAGACGATCCGGTGCCCGGGCATGCCGAATCCGGACCGCACCGCCAGGTAATCACGCACGGCGCGTGCGGCGAAGGAGCCCATCGGCACCAACCGTTCCTTCCTGCGCTTGCCCAGCACCCGCAGCATGCCCTGCGTCAAATCCATGTCTTCAACGCGCAGCCCGGCCAGTTCTGCCGCGCGAATGCCCGTACTGTACAACGTTTCCAGCAGCGCCCGGTCGCGCAGTCCCAGCGGTTCCGACAGGTCCGGCGCTTCCACCAGCGCCGTCACTTCGGGGATGGTCAGCACCTCGGGCAGGTTGCGCGACAGTTTCGGCGACCGCACGCCCATCGCCGGGTTGCCGTCGATGCGGCCGGTGCGGGTAAAAAACCTGTACGCCGCGCGAATCGCGGCCAGCTTGCGCGCCGACGTGCGCGGCGAACCGCCCGCAGTCTGCACGTGGGCGAGAAAGGCGCGTATTTTCTCCCGGTCCGCCGCGCGCATTGTGTCGAGCGACGCGGGCGGCCGCGCTTCCCCCTCTTCCCGGCGCAGCGCCGCCGGACCGTTCTCGAGAAAGTCGCAGAACTGCTGCAAATCGAGCATGTACGCACGCAGCGTGTGGCGCGAACAATTGCGCTCCACCTTCAGGTGGTTGAGAAACTGCAAGACATCAATGGTGGACATCGGAAAACGCAATCCGCGCCGTTTGGCTGGTTAACTCTGGGGCCGGTGCGCGGCATCCCCGGGGTAAGTTTCGGCAGTCGCTTCCACCGGCACTTCCAGAGCCGCGACCGCCATCGGCATTTCCGCCGCGTCAGATTCAGCCTCCGTTCCGGATTCGGCCGCGGACTCCGGAGCGGGTCCGGCATCGGCCACGGGTTCCGCCGCGTCCGTTTCCGGTTCTTCGAGGGTAATTGGCGACAACTGCGCGGGTATCTCCGTTGCGGGTCCGGTTGCGGGTGCCGCCGCGCATTCCGCCGCAGGCTCTGCCCCGGCAACTTCCGTTTCCTCGAAAACAACCGTTGCCGCAGGTGCCGGGTCGGGTGTTTTCAGGTCTTCCATTGTCACAGACGAGATGGGCGGGCAGGCCACCGCCACCGCAAGACGGGTGGTCTCGTGGTCGCTTCGCACCTCCACCCCCTCGCGGATGTGGCGTGCCGCCGCCCGCACGTCCACATGCACGCCCTTGACGACCAACAGCACCGTGGCCAGGTCCTCAAGGCCCATGGTCCTGCACACTGCATGGGACACACAATCGGAAACCAGGTTGGCGGTCTTGCGCAAACCATGGTCGGCCTGGTTTTGCAGCATTACCTCCACACGCACCTTCACCCGGCGGCCGTCCGGCTCCGGGATAACCTGCACCCGCGCCCAGCGCACCTCCGGCAGCGCGTTGATTAGCTTTGCAAGCGTCTTCTGGACCGGGTCCAGCGCAACGATGATCTCGCCGCTGTCCCCGCGGAACGATATACTGCTTCCCTTTCGCCGGTTCAGCGGAAGCAGACACGTCAGACCCAGCAGGACAAAGCATGCGCCCGCAACGCCGCCCACCAGTCGCCAGTCCACCACACCGCCCTCCGCGGGAGGTGCCGTCAGGTCGGGAATCTTGATCAGCAGCCCTGTCACCATGCCCGCGGGGGCAAGCACTGCCACTGCAAGCAACACACCCGCCAGCAGCACCAGCAGGCCCAACAGCTTAATTGCAAGTGTCCGCATTATTCATCCTTTCACAGTCCGCCCACGGCCGATACTCACGGGGCGGAGTCTAGTGTAGCAGGTAATGCGCCCGGTTCCAATGGGATTTTCACGGTCTCTTCCGAAAATGGTCCCGCCCAAAGCGCCGGGGATCGTTCTTTACTGTACGGATGTTATACTGCCCAAGACCGTTTCTACCGTAAAGAAGGCAATCAACCATGACGAACCGGCTGACAATAACGTTGGGGATTCTCGCGGCGGTTTTTGCCGTGGCCACAGTGGTGCAAAGTTTCCGCCTCTGGGAAGCGCAGGATGAGACAAAGGCTTTGCGTGCCGCTTCGGGCGCGCAAAAGGAGGCGCACAAAACGGCGGGTGTCCGCATGAGCGCCGGGGGCAACGATGACTGGACCCCTATCCCGAGCGGTTCCATGAAGGGGAAGGACCGGGCCGGCACCACGGACGGCAAATCCAAAACGGACAACGGGGCGGACGGGGCCAGCGGCGATGACACGAAAGACGCGGCCGCTTCCGCCGCCGCCGGCTCGGCAAAGAAGGGCGACAGTGGCAAGAATCCGGACGGCACCCCTGCAAACGCGACCAGTACAGCGGCTGGCGTCCCGGCGGAGGCCGTGGCCAAGTCCGAAGAATTGTCCCGGTCGGCCATGCAGGCCATCAAGGACGGAAACCTCGATCAGGCCAAATCAATGCTCCAGCAGAGTGTCCAGGAAAATCCGAAAAACACCGACGCCTGGCGTAATCTCGCTTCGGTTCAGCGGCAATTGGGCAATTTCCAGGAAGAACTGGAAACCTATAAGAAATGGATCCAGGAACGGCCCGACGACAAGCTGGCGCGCTACATGGCGGCCGAGGCGTCGGCCCGCAACGGCATGGACGATCAGGCCCTCCAGTACCTCAGCGACTTTCAATCCATGAGCGCCGACAACCCCCAGTCCTACGCCATGACCGCCGGCATCTATCAGCAGATGAACATGACCGCCGAAGAGGGCAACGCATTGCGCCAGTGGACAACGGCGGCGCCAACCTCCCCCGACGCCCACCGCGTGCTTGGCGACTATTACCAGCGCATGGGCCAGAGCGACCAGGCGCTGGCCGAATACCAGACGATGGCTACACTCCAGCCCAACAGTGTCACGCCCTACATGCAAATGGGCAATGCCTACAGCCAGATGGGACAGCTCGACGCCGCCCAGGCGCAGTTTGAGACCGCCGTGAACCTGCGTCCGAACGACCCCGAGGCGCTTACGCGCCTGGCGGACGTCCAGCGCCAGACCGGCGACATGCAGAGCGCCATAGCCAACTACCAGCGCGTCGTCAACCTCGAACCCGGCTCCTCGGCCGGGGTTCAGGCCGCCCGCAACATCCAGTATATTCAGGAAGCGATCAGCACGCAGGCGCAGCAGCAGGCGGCGGGCCGCCAATAACCCTTGCTCCTTGTCCGGTCCCGACCATGGGTTGACAGGCGCCAATGTGGGGCAGATATTCCTGTCTGCCGTGTCTTTATCTTCGTCCTTCCGTCGGCGCATTTGCGCCAACGCTGTGCTTTTTGCTATAGTCTGCTTCGTTCGGGGGCGACCCCGGACATGCGTCGAAGACAGCCGGTGGCCCGTTTGGGCCTTAATATCCTGCCGAGAACGCGGACAGAGCGGACCCTTGGGGGTTTGCGCCACTTTTAGAACGGTGATGTCCCGTGCTGTCATGGACGGCACGGGTTTTTTGTTTTCCGGCCCACGCCACGGCGGGGCCGGAGCCATGCGAAAGCGTGGTACTCCACTTCGAGAGGAGGTGAACGCACTTGCCAACCAAGGAAAAGATTGAGGCCGTTGCCGAGATGAAGGAACGGCTGACCGCGTGTCAGATTGCCATCGCTTCGAAATACGTGGGAATGAACGTCTTCCAGGCCACCAACCTGCGCACCAAGCTCCGGGAGAGCGGAATCGAGTTTAAGGTGTACAAGAACACCCTCGCCCGCCGCGCCCTCAACGAGCTGGGCATGGGAAAGGCCGCCGATTTCATGGAGGGCCCCACGGCGTGGGCGTTCTCGAAGGATCCGGTCGCGCCGGCGAAGATTCTCAAAGAGTTCGGCAAAGAGGTTCCGTTTGTGGCAATGCAGGGCGGCGTGCTCGAAGGCCAGCCGGTGAGTCCGGCGCAGCTTGACGCGCTTGCCAGCCTTCCGCCGCGCGATGTGCTCATCGCGCAGGTCGTCGGCACCATCGCAATGCCGCTTCGCAATGCCGTCGGCGTGCTCGGCGCGCTGCCGCGCAACCTGGTCAACGCGCTTGACCAAATCCGCAAACAGAAAGAGGAGCAGGCCGCATAGCGCCCCGCTCAACACGAACAGCAAACCAAAGAATAAATCACACGCGCCGCATACG
>CAZOMH010000068.1:0-479 GCA_964580415.1 uncultured Nitrospirales bacterium | reverse complement strand
GAGGAGCAGGCCGCGTAACGCCGCGCTCGAAGAAACAGCAAACCACATTGAAATGACACGCGCCGCACGCGGCGCACGGAGGTTAAACAAACCATGTCCGAGAAGCTTGATGCGATTATCGAAAGTGTCGCGAACCTGACCGTCCTCGAGCTCAGCGAGCTCGTAAAGGCCCTTGAAGACAAGTTCGGCGTCACCGCCGCCGCCCCGATGATGGCCGCCGCCCCGGTCGCCGCCGCCGTCGCGGAAGTCGAAGAGCCGACCGAATTCAACGTCATCCTGAAGGACTTCGGCGCCCAGAAGATTGGCGTCATCAAGGTCGTCAAGGACGTCGCCGGCCTCGGCCTGAAGGAAGCCAAGGACCTCGTCGACAAGGCCCCCTGCACGGTCAAGGAAGCCCTGTCCAAGGAAGAGGCCGGCAAGTTCAAGGAAGCCCTCGAAGCGGCCGGCGCCACCGTCGAGCTCAAGGGTGTTTGATACCC
>CAZOMH010000067.1:0-11849 GCA_964580415.1 uncultured Nitrospirales bacterium | reverse complement strand
GGCGCTTACGGTTGCCGAGACGGGCCACCTTGCCTTCGCGACCCTTCATACGAACGACGCGCTTCAGACCATCAACCGCATTGTGGACGTGTTTCCTTCGGGCCAGCAGGCGCAGGTGCGCACACAGCTTTCCTTCGTTCTCGAAGGGGTGATGGTGCAGCAGCTTGTGCCGCGTTCGGACAATCTCGGGCGCGTTCTGGCCATGGAAATCATGATTCCCAATCCCGCCATACGCTCCCTCATACGCGCCGAGAAACTGGAACAAATCCCGTCCATGATTGAAATCGGCAAGGGCGAGGGCATGATGACCATGAACCAGTCCCTGTACCGGCTTTTGCGCAGGGGGGTTATCACGGCGGATATGGCATTCAAGCGCAGCATGGACCCGGAAGGGCTGCAAAGTCTTGTGGAGAAGGGACTGCGGGATTGACCGCCGGGAGGTTCTGATGAACAGCGCCGCCCCCGGACAACCTTATGATTCCGGGCAGGGTCCGCCGGGTCATGCCGCGCAGGCAAGGCTTCATGCCCTTTATCCTTCCTACGACGGTCCGGTGGGCATGCTGTGGTTTACGGGAATTGCCCGCATCGCGGTGCTCGTGCTCATGGTTGGCGGCAGCCGCCAGATGGTGGCCGGTCTTGTAACGGATGTCGCGCTTACTGCCACGTATATCGTGGCCCTTGTCTGCAGCATCTGGTATTTTGGCACGCTGTGGCGCGGCCGCAAAGTGTCGGCCCCGCTGACCTGGACCCAGGTGCTGGTCGATTTCAGCGTGGTCGCCATGACGGTGAACTTTACGGGCGGGCAGGCGAGTTTCTTCACTTCCCTTCTCGTGATCGTGATTCTCGAGGCCGGGGTTCTCATGGGACTGGTGCAGGGTTTTTTGTTTGCGACCCTGTCCGTGGCCTTCGTTTCCGCCGCCGCGCTGGCGCCCGGCCAGCGCGAGGCGGACCCGTTCATGCACTGGTACAGCATACTCGTGCAGTTTATGGCCTTCTTTTTCACGGCGTTTATCAGCGGCTACTGGAATCTGCGGCTGGGCTGGATGCGGCAGTTCCAGCGTGAAATTCTGGACAACATGAGCAGCGGGTTTCTGTTTGCCGATTATCGGGGCCGTGTTCTGGGCGCCAACCGGGCCGCCTGCGGCATCCTCAACTGTGTGCAGGACGAGGTTGTGGGGCGTCACGTCGAGTCGGTGCTTGTGTCCGCCTCGGCCGCCGAATGCCCCGCGGTCACGGCGCTTCGGGAAGGCCGCGACTATACCAGCTACGAGTTTCCCGCACGCACGGCGAACGGCAGCATCCGGCTTATCGGTCTCACCACGAACCGTCTTTTTGACCGCAAGGGGCGTGTCACCACGATGATCGTTTCCTTTTCCGACCTGACGGAAGTGGCCCGCATGCGCCAGGAACTGCAGCACCAGGACCGGATGGCGGTGATCGGGGAACTTGCCGCGGAACTTGCGCACGAAATCAGAAATCCGGTGACCTCGATTCGCGGCGCCATGGAAGAAATGCGGAAAGGCCCCGAGTCCGCGCAAATTGCGGACCGTCTTGCCGCCATAGCCGTGCGCGAGTCGGACCATCTGAACGAAATAGTCACGGGGTTCCTGGAATTTGCGCGCAATCCGGAAATAAAGCGCCAGAATGTGTCCCTCGGCGGGCTTGCGCTGGAAATGAAACGCCTTCTGGAAGACCGCCATCCCGGCATGAAGATGACTGTCGTGTTTCCCGATGATGACTGTTTTGTGCAGGGCGATCCGACCCAGTTGCGGCAGATGTACCTCAATTTGGCCCAAAATGCCGGCGAGGCGACGGGGTTTTCGGGGACGCTGGAGGTTCATATCCGGCGCAACGGGGCAATGGCGGAGATTCGCTTCGACGATGAAGGACCGGGCATCCCCCCGGACAAGGTTGCGCGCATTTTTGAGCCGTTCTATACTGGAAAAGAGCGCGGTGTGGGCATGGGACTGGCCATTTGCAGCCGTATCGTCACCGCGCACGACGGTACCATTCAGGCCGCGGCGCGGCCGGGCGGCGGCGCATCGATGATCGTGCGGCTGCCGGCGGCGCGTTTTGAGTGACAAACCGCGCGCCGCGCGCACCCCTTAAACGGCAGGAGTTGGCAAGTGTCGTCAAAACACCGGGTTTTGGTGGTGGATGATGAACTCAGCATGCGCGAACTGCTGGAAATCGTGCTGCAGGGTTCCGGATACGATGTGGTCTCTTCCGGTTCCGTGGACGATGCGGTGGCCCGGCTCGCGGAATCGGAATGCGATCTTGTGCTGACCGATCTGCACATGGGCAATGATCGGCAGGCGGGGCTGCGGCTGCTTGCCTGGCTCAGCGACAATTCGCCGGGCATTCCGGCCATCATGATTACGGCCCACGGCACGGTGGAGACTGCGGTCGAGGCGATGCGCCTCGGCGCGGCCGACTATATCCAGAAGCCGTTCAAGAGCAACGATGAAATCCGGCTGCGGGTCCGGCGCGCGATTGCGGAACGCAATTTGCGGCGTGAAAACGAGGCGCTGCGCACCGAACAGGCCCGCCGGGCGCGCCTGGACAGCATGGTGGGGCAGAGTCCGCCGTTTCAGGAGGTGGTGTCGATGATTCGCCGCGTGGCGGGACTCCCCAGCACGGTTGCCGTGCATGGAGAGAGCGGCGTCGGCAAAGAACTGGTGGCGCGCGCGCTGCACAGCCTGAGCAGCCGCGCCGACAAGCCCTTCGTTGCCATCAACTGCGGCGGAATCCCGGAAACCCTGCTGGAGAGCGAGCTCTTCGGCTACAAGAAGGGGGCCTTTACCGGCGCGATGGAGGACAAGGAGGGGCTCTTTGTCGTGGCGAACGGCGGCTCCATTCTCCTCGACGAGATTGGCGAAATGCCCATGATGCTTCAGGTGAAACTGCTGCGGGTGCTCGACAACAGCACCATTACCCCCGTGGGAGGGACTTCCGCGGTCAACGTGGATGTGCGCATTATTTCCGCGACGAACCGGGACCTTGAGGCCATGGTTGACCGGGGGGAGTTTCGCAAGGACCTCTATTACCGGCTGAACGTGATACCCCTGTACGTGCCGCCCCTGCGCGAGCGCCACGACGACATACCGCTGCTCGCGCAGCACCTGGTTCGAAAGCATGCGGACAACATGGGATGCGCGCCGAAAGAACTGTCGGCCGATGCGGAGACCGCCCTGCTGCGTTACCCGTGGCCCGGCAACGTGCGCGAACTGGGCAATGTCATTGAAAGGGCGCTTGCGCTGAGCGCCGGGGAAACCATTGAGTTGCACGATCTTCCGCCGGTCATTCGCGAATTCACGCCGGAGCCGGCGCATGCAGAGGACAGTTTCCCGCCGACGGGCATTGATTTGGAGTCGATGGTCTCCAGAATTGAAATGGACTATATCCGGCAGGCGCTGGAACGCACGCATTACTCCCAGTTGAAGGCGGCATCCCTGCTGGGAATGACCACCCGTTCGCTTCGCTACCGGCTGCAAAAGTACGGATTAAATGCCGATTGAGGCGGTTCGGGGCCGCGGGATTGGACTCTTTCCAACATTGCGCACTTTTTTTTGGCGGGAAAACGTGCTATTCTATACCCTGGTGTATGATTGGGCGGGGGAGGCGGCGGGGATTTGAGTCGGCAGTACTTTTTTCTTATATGTGCGCAGGGTTTTATATCTAGGAGAGACGGACATGCAATCAATTACCGTGAGACATCTTGGTAGGGGCTGTACGGCACTGCTGGTTCTGTTGGCCATGCTCTTTGGTGCGGCGGCGCAGGCGGAACGAATCCCGCGTATCCTTTACGTGGGCGACAGTTGGACCGGGTTTATGTGGGGGTTTCGGTCCATGAAGACCGCCCTTGAACTGCCGGAATATTCGGCGGACGGGCTGAGCCGCTGGATTGAGACCGGCAGCAGCACGGCCATCATGGGCGCGAAGGCATATGAATTCCTGTCCGCCGAGCGCAAGGCGGCCGTGGCGGAGTCGCTTGCCAAGTACCCGAACGTTGACGTGGTGCTTATGACGCTGGGCGGCAATGACTTTTCCGGCGGATTTCCGGTTAACATTCCCGGCGTGGGCGTTCGTAACAATGTGGACTGGTACGATTGGTACGACGAGAACGAGTGGGACAATGACACGGTGAACAATCCCAATCCCAACCAGTACGCGGACTGGCCCGAGCAGGCCCTGTTTGACCAAATGTACAGCGACATGCGCCAGGTCATCACCTATGTGCTGTCACTGCGTCCCGATGTCCGCGTGGCGCTTGTGGGTTACGACCGGACCTGCCGCAAGTGTTATCAGCGCCGTGGTTTGACGATTGCGCGCCAGAACCAGGGCCTGCTGAAAATGGAACAGACAAAGCGGGACCTGTGTCTTGAGCTGGACCTGCTGCCGGAATACGCCGGACGTGTGGAATACATCCAGAGTTTTGGCCTTATCCAGAACAAGTACGGCTATTTTACCACCAACGAGTGGGGCGACCACGATGTCGAGAGATTTCCCGCATATGCCGGTGAAACGTGGCCGGCGGCCCGTGTGCTGTACACCACCGCTGCCGACTATGTGCAGCCCGGCGTGGCCCCGCTGCCGGGCACCAAGGCGAACGGTTACACCCCGTGGCCCGGCGGCGATCCGCTGCACCAGGACCCGCGTCTTGCCTACATTGACGAAGATATTCACCTGCAGCGCGAGGGGTATGATCTGAGCGCCAAGCATGCGCTGGATGTCAAGATTCGCGAATGGCTCAACTATCCCAAGGTTCTGTCCATCATCCCCCAGACCAAGCTGGGTACCACGCAGACCTACGAGGTGACCTTCACCGAGCCGGTGACCGGGGTGGATGCGTCGGATTTTGAGACCTTTATCAAGACGAAGTCCGGCATGAAGGCCGCGAACATCACCGATGTCCAGTCCAGCGCCGGGGGCGTCAAGTACACGGTCACCGCCGACCTGGGCGGTCTTTCCGGAGACGTGCTGCTGCGCGTTTTGGACGACGACTCGATCAAGCGTGTTGACAATTCCGTGGAACTCGGCGGTCCGGGGGCGGGCAATGGCGTGTTTGAGTACAACGGCGCCTACGAATTCCACGACATGACGCGCCCCTCCGACAATGACTTCACCGGTGCGCTGACCTATCTGGACATTGCATTCGAGCCGTACCTGGCGGAGTTGCTTCCGTCCCTGAGCTTCAGCCCGAGCCGCTTCGACGCCAATGGCGCCCTGATGGCGGAAGGCAATTTCCTTTCGGATCCGTACATAATCCCGGGCAACGCCATGCTCGAGTCCTACGAGTTCTCGCTGATCACGTATATGCTCAACCACCCCGCGCTGGACCTGTCGTCGCGCGGCGGGCCGAAGGCCGCCGATGTCATCACCGCCTGGCAGAACAACTTGGGCCACATGCAGACCACATTGGGCGGCCTCGGCAGTATCGCCGACGTTCTTCTTCCGGGTCTTGACACCATGCTTGCCGGCTACATGACGCTGGATCACGATCCTGCCGCCGTTCCCGACAACAACTCTGCGCTCCTTGCGACAACACTGGTGACGCTGCTGAGCGCCGTGAAGAATTTCCCGGTAAATGTAAGCCCGATTAACGCCGCCGACTATGTTGGATTTCCGAATTTCCTTATGTCCACAGCGGATGCCGACAAGGACGGCTGGACCAACGAGCAGGAATACGCCTACTTCCTTCCGGACGGCTCGGATGCCTATGCCGCCGCCGCGTTGGACCCGAGCGTGACGCCCAAACGCGGCGACGGCCTGTTTGCGGCGGGTGAAAGCACCCGTCTGGCGCTGTTCGAGCACCCGTCCTGGGACGGCGCGATCCAGTGGTACCGCAACGGCCATCCGCTGACCAACGGTGCCAACGTGTCCGGCGCCACCGGGCGCTGTCTTGTTCTCTCCCCGCTGGATGTGGATGACGCGGGCAACTATACCTGCGTTTATCAGACGGGCAGCGGCGTTACTCCCAACCGCGTGTATACCAACCACACCTACGGTCCGATCAGTGTGCGTGTCGGCGAGACGATACCGGCGGTCACATCCCTTGGCCTGTTGCTGCTGGCCGGGGCTGCCGGATTTGGCGGAGTATCGGCGCTTCGCCGCCGCCGCCGCTAGGGAGACGGTCGATTTCCAACGTTTCGGGGCCGCCGGATGCGTTCCGGCGGCCCCGTGTTTTCCAAATTGCGCCTTTGACCGGGTTAACCCGCGGGGCGGGGCGGGACGGTATGGTATTATTTAGAGTAGATTGGTACGGGCCGTGTGGGCAGTTGATGCGGCCGGGCTTCTTCCGGAAGGGATTTTCCCAGCCGTGACGGGCATCCGAAATTCATCGAAAGCCCACGCGGCAGTGAAAGACAAGGAAGAGACCGGGCTTCCGCCCCGGTATCGGGTGGTCCTGCTTAACGACCATTACACGACGATGGAATTCGTGGTGCAGATTCTTGAGCAGGTCTTTCTGAAGCGGCATGAAGAGGCAATGACGATCATGCTGGCCGTACACAGGCATGGTTCGGGTGTTGCCGGTGTTTACGTCAGGCAGGTGGCCGAAACAAAATGCGCAACCGTACACAGGCGGGCCCGATCAGAAGGGTTCCCTTTGCGGTGTGTGATGGAACCGGAATGACCCTCAAACCGGATGAATGGACCCTGGGCGATGTTAAGCCGTGAACTGGAAATGACCCTTGGACTTGCCCTGCAGGAGGCCAAGTCGCGCCGCCACGAATACCTGTGCGTGGAGCATGTGCTCTACGCGCTTACGCTGGACCGTTCGGGATCGGACATCATCGAAGGGTGCGGCGGCGACCCGCGCGCGCTCCGGCAGGTTCTGGACGGGTTTCTCAACCGCGACATCGAGCGTGTTCCCGAGGGAACGCGGGTGACGCTGCAGCAAACCGACGCGCTGGAACGCCTGCTGCAGCGGGCGTTTCTGCATGTGCAGCACTCCGGAAAGCGGGCCGTGGAGGCCGGCGACATGATCGCCGCCATGCTTGAGGAAGAGGATTTGCACGCGGCGCACTATCTGCGCCGGCAGGGCATCACGCGCCTTGACGTGCTCGACTATATTTCGCACGGTGTCGTCAAGGGCGAGCCCAGCACAAGAACGCCGCGCCCCCTCGACGGCACCATGGACGACAGCCACTATGACGACTATGAGGACGACGGCGACGGCGACGACGAGGATGGAATGGAGGACGGCGAACCGTCTTCCGGCGGGGGCCGCCAGCAGAGCGCGCTTGAGTCCTTTTCCGTCTCGCTGACCGCCAGGGCGGCCGAAGGGACACTGGACCCCCTCGTCGGCCGGGAGCGTGAAATACGGCGCGCGCTGCGGGTGCTGTGCCGCAGGCGCAAGAACAACCCCGTGTTTGTGGGCGAGCCGGGCACCGGAAAGACCGCGCTTGCCGAAGGGCTTGCCGCGGCGCTCCACGAGGCCTCGCAGGGGCGCGGCCGGGTGCATGTGCCCCCTGATCTGGCGGGCGCGGAAATCCTCGCCGTGGACATGCCCGGCATGCTCGCGGGCACCAAGTTCCGGGGTGATTTCGAGCAGCGGGTCAAGGCTGTCGTGCGCGAGGCTTCCCAGCGTCCCAACGTGATTCTGTTTATCGACGAAATCCACACGATTGTCGGCGCGGGATCGACGACGGAATCGACCATGGACGCCTCGACCATTCTCAAGCCGGCGCTGGCCTCGGGCCAACTGCGGTGCATCGGCGCAACGACCTACGAGGCCTTCAAGAACAACTTCGAGAAGGACCACGCGCTCGCCCGCCGTTTCCAGAAGATTGACCTCGCCGAACCTTCGGTGGAGGAGACCTACAAGATACTCCGGGGGCTGCGCCCCCATTATGAAAAGCACCACGGCATCCGCTACACGGACGCGGCGCTGCGTTCCGCCGCCGAATTGTCGGCGCGGCACATCAACGACCGTTTTCTGCCCGACAAGGCCATTGACGTAATCGACGAGGCCGGTGCCGGCGTGCGGACGGATGGTCCGGTAAAGCGCCGGGTTATCCGGCCCGCCGACATTGAACAGGTGGTGTCCGAGCTCGCCAAGATTCCGGCGCGCAGCCTGTCCGGCTCCGACAAGGAACGCCTGTCCGCGCTTGAGGCGGACCTGAAAGATGTTGTTTTTGGCCAGGATGAGGCGATAGAACAGGTGGTCCGCGCCATCAAACGCTCTCGCGCGGGCCTGGGCCGGCCCAACAAGCCGGTCGGTTCCTACCTGTTCACCGGGCCCACCGGTGTCGGAAAGACCGAGGTGGCGCGGCAGCTTGCCGCCGTGCTCGACAACCACTTCTCCCGCTACGACATGAGCGAGTACATGGAAAAGCACGCCGTGTCGCGGCTCATAGGCGCGCCGCCGGGTTACGTCGGTTTCGATCAGGGCGGGTTGCTGGTGGATGAAATCCGCCGCAACCCCTACACCGTCCTGCTGCTCGACGAAATAGAAAAGGCCCATCCCGACCTGTTCGGCATCCTGCTGCAGGTCATGGACAATGCGACACTGACGGACAACATGGGCCGCAAGGCCGACTTCCGCAACGTGGTTCTTATCATGACCTCCAACGCGGGCGCCCGTGAGCTGGCGGCGGGGAGCATAGGCTTTAGCGCTGGAAGCGACGACAGCCGTCACAAGGGCCTGAAAGCCATCGAAAAGGCGCTGACGCCGGAGTTCAGGAACCGGTTGGACGCGATCATGACCTTCAATCCGCTGCCCATGGCGGTGGTGAGCCAGGTTGTGGACAAATTCATCCGCCAGTTGAACATGCAGCTTGCCGAGCGCCGCGTGACGCTGGTGCTCGACGACGCCGTCCGCGCATGGATTGCCGAACGGGGGTATGATTCCAAGTTTGGCGCGCGTCCGCTGGCCCGTCTGATCGAACAGGACATCGAAACGCCGCTGGCCGACGAGATACTTTTCGGCAAGCTCGAAAAGGGCGGCATGGTGACGGTCCGCCTGGTGGACGGCAGGCCCGCGTTTGAGTACGGCGGGTCATGAAGACGAAGCACCACGAAACCGCGGGAGGTGTGGTCATTGATTCGTCGGGCCAAATGCTTGTCCTCGTGCGCGACATAGAACGCGGCGGCCGCATGGCGCATGAGGTGCGCCTGCCCAAGGGGCACATCGATCCGGGAGAAACGGCCGAACAGGCGGCCCTGCGCGAGGTGGAGGAAGAATCGGGTTACGGCGCGCTGGGAATCACCGCCGACTTGGGCGCCTGCCACAGTACCTTCGACTTCCGCGGCATGCGCAACGAGCGCGACGAGCGCTATTTCCTCATGCGGCTCACCGATCCGCACCGCGGCGCGCCGCGCCCCACAGGCCACGAAGAGGCGCTGTTCCAGCCGGCATGGATTGCACCCGCCGAAGCCGCCATACAGCTCAGCTACGAAAGCGAGCGCGAATTCGCCCGCCGTGCCATCGCCGCCCTGCGCGGCACCCGGTAGGATTGGCCACAAAAACACAAAAGGCACAAAATAGGGCACAAAAGGCGATGGTAGACCGGGTATGCTTCCTTTTGTGAAGTTTGTGTTTTTGTGGCGACATGAAAAGGTGTACGAAAACGGGCTGCCAATCAACTTCGGGGCTCCGGTCATACAGTTCAAGAAACTCATTCTGTGAAATGATTGTACATCCAGGCTGACGCTTGGAAAACAGAAGCAGGATTGGCCACAAAAACACAAAAGGCACAGAATGGGGCACAAAAGATGATGCCAGACTGGGCCTGCTTCCTTTTGTGAAGTTTGTGTTTTTGTGGCCACATGCCTGCTTCTATGGAATGTCCACGACATGTCCTTGACACGCCACAAGCTGGTTGAACTACCATGCCACCATTCAGAAAAGCGGTCCCCGGTTCTCCGTCAGTGTGTCGGAGGGCCGCGTGCGGCCAAGGACACAACGCATGGGAGAGCGGGCGATGAGGAATGAGGAAAGTGTTCGGGAGTTGTGTGATCGTGTTCGGCAGACGGCTTTTGAACTGCATGTGTATCACGGCAATGGGCACTTTGAGAAGGTGTACGAAAACGGGCTGGCGCATCGCTTGCGGAAGAAGGGGCTCTCCGTGGAGCAGCAGCATCCGTTGAAGGTGCGCGATGAGGATGGCACCGTCCTGGGCGATTACTATGCGGACCTGTTTGTGGAAGGGTGTCTCATTGTGGAGTTGAAGGCGTGCAAGACACTGGCCGACGAACACATTGCGCAGGTACTCGGCTATCTTCGGGCTTCCGGCCAGCGGGACGGAATGCTGATCAACTTCGGGGCTCCGGTCATACAGTTCAAGAAACTCATTCTGTGAAATGATTGTACATCCAGGCTGACGCTTGGAAAACAGAAGCAGGATTGGCCACAAAAACACAAAAGGCACAGAATGGGGCACAAAAGATGATGCCAGACTGGGCCTGCTTCCTTTTGTGAAGTTTGTGTTTTTGTGGCCACATGCCTGCTTCTATGGAATGTCCACGACATGTCCTTGACACGCCACAAGCTGGTTGAACTACCATGCCACCATTCAGAAAAGCGGTCCCCGGTTCTCCGTCAGTGTGTCGGAGGGCCGCGTGCGGCCAAGGACACAACGCATGGGAGAGCGGGCGATGAGGAATGAGGAAAGTGTTCGGGAGTTGTGTGATCGTGTTCGGCAGACGGCTTTTGACCTGCATGTCTATCACGGCAATGGACACTTTGAAAAGGTGTACGAAAACGGGCTGGCCCACCGACTGCGGAAAAAGGGACTCGCCGTCGAACAGCAGCATCCGTTGAAGGTGCGCGATGAGGATGGCACCGTCCTGGGTGATTATTATGCGGACCTGTTTGTCGAGGGGTGTCTGATTGTGGAGTTGAAGGCCTGCAAGGCACTGGCGGACGAGCATATTGCACAGGTGCTCGGTTATCTTCGGGCTTCCGGTCAGCGGGACGGGTTGCTAATCAACTTCGGGGCTCCGGTCATACAGTTCAAGAAACTCATTCTATGACATGACCGTGTAGTCAGGCTGATGCTTGGAAAATAGAAGCAGGATTGGCCACAAAAACACAAAAGGCACAGAATAGGACACAGAAGACGATGCCAGACTGGGCGTGCTCACTTTTGTGAAGTTTGTGTTTTTGTGGCCAATCCTCTGTTCAGTCTATTTCCCGTTTTGCCCCGTACCATTGCGGGGGGCTATACTGTTGGCCGGGGCCGCGTTGCGCCGTTTCCTGCATTTCGACGCCGGGTCCCCGCATCCTAATCCGCGTTACATTACCGCGCCGACGCGCAGGGAGATCGTATCATGGGCAGTGACATCGTCAAGCAGGGTTTTGAACGCGCACCGCACCGCTCGCTGCTGCGGGCCACGGGCAAGGTTCGGGACAAGAAGGATTTTGAGAAGCCGTTTGTGGCGGTGTGCAACAGTTTCGTGGAGATCATTCCCGGGCACGCGCATCTGAACGTGCTGGGCCGCATTGCCTGCGAGGCGGTGGAAGCGGCGGGCGGCGTTCCCTTCGAGTTCAACACCATCGGTGTGTGCGACGGCGTGGCCATGGGCCACGGCGGCATGAAGTTCAGTCTGCCGTCGCGCGAACTCATCGCGGACTGTGTGGAGACGATGGTGCAGGCGCACCAGTTTGACGCGATGATCTGTATTCCGAACTGCGACAAGATTGTGCCCGGCATGCTGATGGGCGCGATGCGCTGCAACATCCCGACGATTTTCGTGTCCGGCGGACCGATGGAAACGGGAAAGGCCGTCAACGGCAAGGACACGGACCTGATTACGGTGTTCGAGGCGGTGGGCGCGTACAAACGCGGCCAGATCAACGACGAACAGCTTGAGGAACTTGAATGCGTGTCGTGCCCGTCGGTGGG
>CAZOMH010000066.1:0-11892 GCA_964580415.1 uncultured Nitrospirales bacterium | reverse complement strand
TTTCGAGGCGGGCTCGGGCATTGCCCAGTTCAGTGATTTGCGCACCGGCGACTATGTGGTGCATCTGACCCACGGCATCGGCCGCTATCTCGGGCTGCGCCGTTTCTCCGGCAAGGCCGGCGATTTCATGGCCATCCAGTATGCCGGCGGCGACACCATCTACCTGCCGGTGACCCACATTGACCAGTTGCAGAAATACCTGGGCGGCGAGGGCTCGCTGCCGAAGGTGGACCGGCTTGGCGGGGCGACCTGGGCAAAGACGCGCGAGCGCGTCAAGAAGGCCGTGCGCGAACTCACCGGACAGCTTGT
Source organism: uncultured Nitrospirales bacterium (assembly GCA_964580415.1). Lineage (GTDB taxonomy): Bacteria > Hydrogenedentota > Hydrogenedentia > Hydrogenedentales > CAITNO01 > CAITNO01. The sequence continues at coordinate 11,583 of CAZOMH010000066.1, read as the reverse complement.
CCGGCTGTACGCCTCGCGCGAGACGGCACGGGGCCACGCCTACAGCCCCGACACGCCCTGGCAGCACGAGTTTGAGGATTCTTTCGAATACGAGGAAACGCCGGACCAGGCCCGCGCCATTGCGGACATGAAGCGCGACATGGAGTCGGCCAGGCCCATGGACCGCCTCCTCTGCGGCGACGTGGGTTACGGCAAGACCGAGGTGGCGCTGCGCGGCGCATTCAAGGCGTGCATGGACGGCAAGCAGGTGGTTCTGCTCGCGCCCACAACCGTGCTCGCGCAGCAGCACTACAACACCTTCCGCGAGCGTCTGGCGGACTATCCCATCAAGATCGACGTGCTCAACCGCTTCCGCACGCCGGGCCAGCAGAAGGACGTTATCGCGCGGCTGCGGGACGGCGGCGTGGACATTGTCATCGGCACGCACCGGCTCCTGTCCAAGGACGTTGGCTTCCGCGATCTGGGCCTGGTCATCATCGACGAGGAGCAGCGCTTCGGCGTGGCGCACAAGGAGCGCCTCAAACACCTTCGCGCCAACGTGGACGTGCTGACCATGTCGGCCACGCCCATCCCGCGCACGCTGCACATGTCGCTGATCGGCGTGCGCGACATGAGCGTGATCAACACCGCGCCCAACGACCGCCTCCCCATCCACACCTGCATCGAGCCGTGGGAGCAAAACCTCGTGCGCGAGGCCATCGAACGCGAACTCGCCCGCCAGGGGCAGGTGTTCTTCCTGCACAACCGGGTGCAGACCATCGGCAAGGTGCATGGTTTTCTGCACAAGATGCTGCCCCGCGCGCGCATCGGCGTGGGCCACGGCCAGATGGAAAAGCACGAGTTGGAGGACGTGATGGCGGCGTTCGTAAACCGCGAGATCGACGTGCTGGTCTGCACCACGATCATCGGTTCCGGCATCGACATCCCCAACGCGAACACCATTATCATCGACCGCGCCGACCAGTTCGGGCTGAGCCAGCTCTATCAAATCCGAGGTCGTGTCGGCCGCTACAAGCACCGGGCCTTCGCCTACCTGCTTGTGCCCGGCGACCGCGCCCTCAGCGAGGACGCGCAGCAGCGGCTCAAGGCGCTGGAGGATTTCTCCTCGCTGGGCTCGGGTTTCCACATCGCCATGCGCGATTTGGAAATCCGCGGCGCCGGCGATCTGCTCGGCGCGGATCAGACGGGCCATATCGCGGCCGTCGGCTATGAGACCTACCGCGAGCTCATCGCCGAGGCCGTGGCCGAGGCGCAGGGCAAGCCCGTGCGCCGCCGCCAACTGCCGCCCTTCGACGTGCCCGTGGATGCGTTTATCCCCGACGAATACATCCCCACGGCGCAGCAGAAAATGGTCATGTACCGCCGTCTTGCCGCGCTCGGCTCCGTAGAGGATGTCGACGAGATGCGCGCCGAACTGCGCGACCGCTTCGGCGCGCCGCCCCGGCCCGTACAGCGGCTGCTCTCCGTGATGGAGGCGCGTGTGTACGGACTCGAAGCCGGCGCCAAGGCGCTCATCGCCACCCGCGAGCGGCTTGCTGTCGTCTATGAGCACGCCCAATCGCTCGACCCGGCCATGCAGTCCCGCCTCAGGCGCGCCTTCGGCCAGGAAGCCCGCTTCTCGCTGGAAAACCAGCAGCCCGCACTGTTGTGGGACTTCGCGCCGGAGGCGGACGTGCTCCAAGAATCGCTGGGCCTGCTCAAGACGCTGGCGCAGATTAGCCAGGAGTAGCGGGGCTTTCAGGTATCAGGGAAGCGGGTGTCTTGATCGAGTTCATTCTTGGGTCATTGTTCCGGGCTGACAAGCCTTGCGGGGCCGGCCAATAGGTCGTCCGAACTGCATGGCCGCAGTGTTGACCTCAACACGCCGGGATCATTGAGCCCCTGCTTCCGGAAACAGTTCTTAAAGAGGCGTGGAATATCTATGCCGACGGCCCGATCATCTTGGAGGGATCAACCTCGACATCGAATTCCGCCGCCGTGAGCAGCCCCGATTTTACCGCTTCTTCCTTGAGCGTGGTGCCGTTGGCGTGCGCTGTCTTGGCGATTTTGGCCGCATTGTCGTAGCCAATGCGCCGGTTTAGCGCGGTCACGAGCATAAGCGAGTTGTTCAGGTGCTCCCTGATCCGCTTCTCGTTCGCGATGATTCCGTCCACGCAGTGTTCGCGGAACGAGTCGGCCGCATCGGCCAGCAGGCGGACGGACTGGAGCAGGTTGTGGATGATCACCGGCTTGAACACGTTCAACTCGAAATTGCCCGAGGCCCCGGCGAAGTTCACGGTCACGTCGTTGCCCATGATCTGCACCGCCACCATGGTCATGGCCTCGCACTGGGTGGGGTTGACCTTGCCCGGCATGATCGACGAACCCGGTTCGTTCTCCGGCAGTTGCAGTTCGCCCAGCCCGCAGCGCGGCCCGCTGCCCAGCCAGCGCACGTCGTTGGCGATCTTCATGAGCGACGCGGCCAGCGTCTTGAGCGCGCCGTGGGTCATCACCATCGCGTCGTGTGCGGCCAGCGATTCGAACTTGTTGGGCGCGGAGGTGAATGTGAGGCCGGTCAACGAGGAAATCACCTCCGCCATGGCCTCGGCGTAGCCCGCCTTCGTGTTGAGCCCCGTGCCGACCGCCGTGCCGCCGATGGCCAGTTCGGCCAGCAGCGGGAGCGTCTGCTGGATACGCGCGATGCCGTTCGCCACCTGCTGGGCATACCCCGAGAACTCCTGGCCGAGCGTGAGCGGCGTGGCGTCCATAAGATGGGTGCGCCCGATCTTGATGATGTCCCTGAATGCCTCCGCCTTCCCGTGCAGCGCCGTGTGCAGCAGCCGCAGCGACGGAATCAGCCGCTGCTGGACCTGCTCGACCGCGGCAATGCTCATGGCCGTGGGGAAGGTGTCGTTCGACGACTGCGACATGTTGACGTGGTCGTTTGGATGGACCGGCTTCTTGCTGCCCATCTCGCCCCCGAGCATTTCAATGGCACGGTTCGAGATAACCTCGTTCGCGTTCATGTTTGTCTGCGTGCCGCTGCCCGTCTGCCATATGACCAGCGGAAAATGTTCGTCCAGCTTGCCCGAGATGACCTCGTCGGCCGCCTCGCGGATGGCCAGTGCGATTTTCGGGTCCATCAGGCCCATGCGCTCATTCACGATGGCGGCCGCCTTCTTCAGCGTGCCCAGGGCGCGGATGAGTTCGTGCGGCATGCGTTCGCCGCCGATTTTAAAATTCTCCAGCGAGCGCGCCGTCTGGCAGCCGTAGTACCGGTCCGACGGCACCTTCATCTCGCCCATCGTGTCCTTTTCAATACGATAGTCCATGACTCATCTCCGTCAATCCACCGCTCCCTGGCCGCAATTATCCCCCGCAGGGGCCAACCCGGTCAACGGGGCTTTTCCCTGATGCATACCGCGCGCGGGCTGCCCCCTTTGCTTCTCGTTCCCAAGTTGTGCATGGGAACGTACCTCAATAGGAAGCAGGCCGCAACACAATTGCATCCGATACCACAGTCGAGTATCGTGTCGCCCATGCGCATCCCCTCCCCACGCGAAAACCGAAGCGCCGCGCTGCTCATGGTCGGCGCGGTGTTCGGCTTTGCCACCATGTCCGCGCTGGCCCACGGCCTGCGCGCGGATTTGCCGTGGCAGGTCATCGCCTTTTCCCGTTCGGCCGTAACGCTGCTGGTGGCGCTGGTTCTGCTGTTCTGGACCCGCACAACCCTGGTCCTGCGCGGCAACACGGCCTTGTGGATGCGCAGCCTGTTCGGGTCGGTGGGACTGCTGCTCACCTTCTACGCGGTAAGCCGGCTGCCCGTTACAGACACCATTGTGCTCTTCGCCACGAGCCCCATCTGGATCACGCTCATCCTCGCGCTGCTGGGCGAGGCCAAGCCCGCCCCCCATGCATGGCTGCACATTCTACTGGCCGTGGGCGGGGTTTGGGTGATGTACCGGCCCAAGTTTGACGCGGCCGCGCTGCCGCTGCTGCTGGCGCTGGCCGGGGCGATTGCCGTCGCCATCGCCATGGTGGGACTCAGTCTTTCGCGCGACTACCCGCACCTGAGCATCGTGACCCACTTCTCCGGTGTCGCCACGCTGGTTACACTGGCCGTGTCGCTTCCCGTGTTCGACGCCGGCACCGCAACGGCGCTCACGGTGCCGCGCAATGCGGCGGCACTGCTCGGCTTGGGGACGGCGGGCACGGTGTCGCAACTCCTCATGACCGCGGCCTACCGGCGCGGCAACGCGACACTGGTCGCGCTGGTGGGGCTCACACAGATCGTCTTCGCAGCAATGTACGATATTGTCCTGTTCGGCCACATGCCCGATGTGTGGAAAGCCGTCGGCGTCGCGATGATAGCCGTGGGCATTGTACTTAACGTGGTTCAGGCCCGCCGCCCCAACCCGGAGCCGGCGTAACCGGCGCCATCAAGATAATGTGGGACAGGCGCCCTCGCCTGTCATTCCCAAGCGCTGGACAAACCTCCGACAGCCGAGGGCGGCTGTCCCACACACGCGAGCCGCTTTTCCCCAGCGCCACACTCAGAAACCGAAATTCACCGACAGGGCCACGGTGGTCACTTCGGCGCTGTACTTCCCCGGACCCCACATTCCATGGTCAACACGGTTGCTTCCCCCGCCGCGCGTAATACTGGCATCGACGGCAAGGAAGTCCGTGAACTTGTGCGACACCCCGGCGCCCACGCCAAAACCGGGACTGTCCGGCGTGAGCGTGCTCATCGTTTTGTCGGGAATTGACTGACTCAGATAGCCCAGTCCCGCACGAAGCGTCCAACCGGAATTCACCTTCCATGCGGCGCCGATCCTGCAGCCCCAGCCGTCTTTCCACGCAAGCAGTTGCGACTTGCTGATGTGGAGGTTCTCGAATTGAAGAACAATGTCGTTCGGTGTCTTCGAGTAGTTCCAGAAATGGTAGTCCGTACCCAGCACGAGATGCGCATTCACCTGCTTGGTCGCGCCAAAATCAAAGCGCGACGGGAAGACAAAGGAGGTGTCGAAATCATCGCGTATCTGAAGCGGACCGCGCATGATCTTGGAATCGCCCTCCAGGTGCGCCTTCAACGCGCTGGTCCAGTTGGCGCCCAGGGTCCAGTCATTGCCGGGCTTCCACATCACGCCAAGACTGCCGCCCACGCCGAAACCGAGGGCCTCATTGTCCGTGTAGACGGGCAGACACACGCCTCCCACCGCGAGGGGTGCCTTGTACTGGAACTGGGCCATGCCCGCATTCAGCGCGAAGCCGACGGACCACTGGTCGGACAGGCGCAGCGCGAGCGACGGGGACAACCGGGTCAGCGCGATAAGCGTGGCCGTGTCATAGCCGAGCTGCTGTGGGTTGTTTTCGAAATCCGTGCCCAGTCCAAAGGGCACTTTCAGGTCCACGCCAACCGCACCCCAGTCGCCCAGCGGTTCGCCGTAATTCAGGTAGGGCATGGGGTACACGATCATGGATGAGTGCGTCTCATCCCCGCTCCGTGATGTGTGGGTAAACCGGGGGTTCACCATTTCAAAGGTCGCCTCGGCCCGGGTGTGGGTCAACTGGACCTTTGCCGCGCAGTTCGACTGCATCTGAAACCCGTCCGGGTCGGCACCGGCGCTGATGTCACGGGTGCCGATGGCCTGGATGCGCCCCAGCGCCCCGCCCCGGGCGGAGCTTGCGGCAAACCCCGCGGCCAGCGCAAGCGCCACTGCGATACTAAGACGAATGCCTTTGCGCGTGCCGTCCAAAGCGTTTCCTGCCGCTGCCGCGGTTCGTCAGAAGTTAAGGTTCCCCGCCACCGCAAAAGTGGTGATGGCGGCGGTGTACTTCTCCCTGCCCCGGAAGCCCATGTCCACATCATTCTTGCCCCAGCCATGGGTAATGCTGCCGTCCAGGGTGAAGCTGTCGGTGAACTTGTAGGAAGTGCCGGCCGTGATGTCCAGGCCGGGCGTGTCCACCGTGAGCGTGTTCACCTTGTCATCGGGAATGGACTGGGTCATGTAGCCGCCTCCGCCGCGAATAGTCCAGCGGTCCGTGACCTTGCAGCTCGCGCCGAAGTTCACGCTGTAATTGTCTTTCCAGTTCAGCGTGTTCGTCTTGTTGATTCCCAAATCCTTAAACTTCAGTGTCATGTCGTTGGGCGTCTCGGAATAGTTCACAAAATACCAGTTGGCCGTCAGTTGGAGCCGGTCCGACACCTTCCATGCGACTGCCGCGTCAAGGCGCGCGGGAAAGGTGAAAGCGCTGTCGAAATCGTCGCGCACCCCGAACGGACCCAGCCAAATCGTCGAACGGCCGTCCAGGTGCGCCTTGACCTCGCTCATCCAGTTGAGCCCGCAAATCACGCCATTGTCGAAGTCGTACGTGGCCCCGAAACCAAGACCCAACCCAAGCCCGTACGCGGTGTTGTCTGTGTATATTGGCAACGGGTGGCGGTTGATGTCAAAGGGCGCCTTGTAGAGAAACTGCGCCACGCCGAGGATCAGTCCGGTGCCGAGCGAAAGATGGTCGGTCACTTTCGCCGCAAGGGACGGCACGGTGCTGACCGTGGCAATCATGGTTTCGGTGTCGTAGCCGAGCTGCTGCGGGTTGTTGTTGAACTTGCTGCCGAGGCCAAAGGTGGTCTGCACGCCCACGCCAAAGGCAAGCCAGTCGTTGAGCGGTTGGCCATACTGAAGATAGGGCATGGGAGCGACCGTGGTGGCGGAGCTCACTTTCTCTCCGCAAACCGTCGTGTAGGTAAAGTGGGGGCGGACAAGTTCCACCGTTGCATCGGCCCATGTGTCGGTCAACTGCGTGCGGGCCGCAAGGTTGTCCTGAAGTTTGAGTCCGTCCGGATCACCGCCCAGACCGATGTCCCGGGTACCCACCGCAGCAGGCCGGTTCAGGGCGCCGGCCCAAGCCCCGGAGGTCGCCAGCAACAGAAGAATGACCGCCAGAGAATGCCGGCTTGAACACGCTGAAAATACCATACAGAGTTCCCCAGGACGCGCGGTCCATGCTGCCAAACCACCTCCGTCCCGGGAACCACCACAATATGGTCCAACCAAAAACGGTCCGGTCTTTTACACGAACAGGTCTGCGTAATTCAAGTGCCCTGAAGTTTTGCCCCGTGCAGAACCGCATATCAGGGTTTATGGCGGGATAAAACCGGCAAATCCAAAGAATACACGAGACAAACATCGCGCTTTTCGGAATACTGCCCAACAGAGAGCACCCCCAGTGCCGAAAGAAACGGGTTACTTTACCCCCGCCAATGCGCGGAGGTATTCGCGGTTCATGATGGTAATGTTTTCCACCTTCACCTGCTTGGGACAGCTTGCCGAAATGTCAATCCTGACCAAAGGGTGACCCTCTGTTGTGGCATGATCTCCGGACCATGCCACTCTTCCGACCGAAGGTCTCCTCTTCTCCGGATCATCTGCGCGATCTTTACCCTCTTTCCGGAAGCGCGCTGTGCGGAGGGCAATGGGATGCCGCGCGGGTTGCCAAAACCGGCGTGCGACGAATGCACAGCGAAAGGAAGAGGAGACCGGTTGTGGCGCGGTCTGGAAACCACGCCACAACCGGGGGGCATTCCCCGGCGCTCTTTGCGGATCGACAGCCGGGGGCGGCTGATCTACATTTGCGGCGGAAGGTTACTTTATCCCCGCCAGCGCGCGCAGGTATTCGCGGTTCATGATGGTGATGTTCTCCACCTTCACCTGCTTGGGACAGGACGCCTCGCACTCGTAGTGTTTGGAGCAACTGCCGAAACCTTCCGCGTCCATCTGCTGCACCATGGCCGTCACGCGTTCATTGCGCTCGGGATGGCCCTGGGGAAGTTTGCAGAGCTGGGTGATCTTGGCGGCAGTGAACAGGCTTGCCGATGCGTTGGGGCATGCGGCGACGCAGGCGCCGCAGCCGATGCAGGCCGCGGCGTCCATGGCGCGTTCCGCGTCGGGACGGCGCACGGGAACGGTGTGGGCGTCCGGTGCCTGTCCGGTGCGCACGGAGACGTAGCCGCCCGCCTGGATAATGCGGTCCAGGGCGGAACGGTCCACGACAAGGTCCTTGATAATGGGAAAGGGCTTCGCGCGGAACGGTTCGATGATGATGGTGTCGCCGTCCTTGAAGGAGCGCATGTGCAACTGGCACAGCGTGGTTGCGGCGCGCGGCCCGTGGGCCTGTCCGTTCACGACCGCGCCGCAGGAACCGCAGATGCCTTCGCGGCAGTCATGGTCAAAGGAGACGGGCTCTTCACCGACTCTTTCCAGGTCCGCGTTGATCACGTCCAGCATTTCCAAAAAGGAGATGTCGGTTGAAACGCCCTTCGCGGGATAGACGACGAACTTTCCCGCCGCACCGGGTCCCTTTTGCCGCCACACCTTGAGCGTCACATCAATTGTCCGTCCGTCCATCACGTGTAACTCCTCTGCGTCAGGCAGACTGGGAAAGCCGGCATCCCCGCCGGCCTCTTCACCAGGATCGCCGGCATCCCTGACGGCCTCTTCCTGTCCGTCATTTGTAACTCCGCTGCGTCAGGTGTACTTCGTCGAATATGAGCGGTTCCTGGTTGCGTATGGGCGCGGCGTTTGGCCCCGCGTACTCCCAGGCCGCCACGTGGCAGAAGTTCTCGTTGTCGCGCATGGCCTCACCGTCCGGTGTCTGGGACTCTTCGCGGAAGTGGCCGCCGCAGGACTCGGTCCGCTCCAGGGCGTCGCGCACCATGAGTTCGGCAAACTCAAGAAAGTCGGCCGCGCGCAGCGCGCGTTCAAGCACCTGGTTGAAATCGCCCGGCTCGCCCGGCACGTTTACGTTGTTCCAAAACTCCTCCCGGATTGCGGGAATCTTCGCCAGTGCCTCGCGCAAACCGGCATCGTTGCGGCCCATGCCGCACTTGTCCCAAAGCAGCAGCCCCAGTTCGCGGTGGATATCGTTGACCGTGCGCCTGCCGCGCGTCTTCATCAGGCGGTCAATACGCGACCGAACCCCCTGTTCGGCGGCCTTTGCCTCGGGGGCGTCGGCTGGCGCCTTCGCCGGACCGGCCTGCGCGAGGTAGTCGCCAATGGTGCATGGAATGACGAAATAGCCGTCTGCCAGGCCCTGCATGAGCGCGCTTGCACCGAGGCGGTTGGCGCCGTGGTCGGAGAAGTTTGCCTCGCCGAGCACGTGCAGGCCCGGGATGGTGCTCATGAGGTTGTAGTCCACCCAGAGACCGCCCATGGAGTAGTGCAGCGCCGGAAATATCCGCATCGGCCGCTTGTACGGGTCTTCGTCCACGATGCGCTCGTACATCTCGAACAGGTTGCCGTATTTCTCCCCAATGGAGGCCCTGCCGTCGCGCGCGAGGGCGTCGCGGAAATCCAGGAAGACCGCGTTGCCGCCGTTCACGCCGCGTCCGGCGTCGCACACGGCCTTGGCATTGCGCGAGGCCACGTCGCGGGGAACGAGGTTGCCAAAACTGGGATACTTCTCTTCCAGGTAATAGTCGCGTTCGTCCTCGGGTATCTGGTCCGGCGGGCGTTTGTCGCCCGCGTTGCGGGGCACCCAGATGCGCCCGTCGTTGCGCAGGCTCTCGCTCATCAGTGTGAGCTTGGACTGCAGGCCGCCGTGAACGGGGATGCAGGTCGGGTGTATCTGCGTGTAGCAGGGATTGGCAAAGCAGGCACCGCGCTTGTAGGCCTGCCATGCGGCCGACACGTTGCAGGTCTTGCCGTTGGTGGACAGGTAGAAGACATTGCTGTAACCGCCCGTGGCGAGCACCACCGCGTCGCCGGTGTGGGACTCCAGCGCGCCGGTGATCAGGTTGCGCGCGACGATGCCCGCCGCGCGGCCGTTGACGACAATGAGGTCCATCATCTCGCGGCGGGGAAACAGTTTCACCCGGCCGTTGGCGCTTTCCTTCATCAGTGCGCCGTAGGCGCCGAGCAGCAACTGCTGGCCCGTCTGCCCGCGCGCATAAAAGGTGCGCGACACCTGCGCGCCGCCAAAGGAACGGTTGTCGAGATAGCCGCCGTACTCGCGGGCAAAGGGCACGCCCTGCGCCACGCACTGGTCGATGATGGCGCCGCTCACCTCGGCCAGGCGGTACACGTTCGCCTCGCGCGCGCGGTAGTCGCCGCCCTTGACGGTGTCGTAGAAGAGGCGGTACACACTGTCGCCGTCGTTCTGGTAGTCTTTGGCGGCGTTGATGCCGCCCTGCGCGGAGATGCTGTGGGCCCGGCGGGGCGAGTCGTTGATGCAGAAGGTATGCACGTTGTAGCCCATCTCCGCCAGGGACGCGGAAGCGGACGCGCCGGCAAGCCCCGTGCCCACGACCAGCACGGTGTACTTGCGCTTGTTTGCCGGGTTTACCAGTTTCATCTCGTGCCGGTGGCGGTTCCATTTTTCGGCAAGCGGTCCGGCGGGTGTTTTTGCATTGAGCAGCATTGCATGGCTCCCGTAATCGTCAGTGCAGCAGACGGGTCTTGATCAGAACATACAGGGGGATGGCCGTAAACCCCAGCGCCACCGCCGCACCCGCGGCTCGGGCGGTGAAATCGGCGCCCGGCGTGGCCCGGTCGGCCAGAACACCCAGCGTCACCCAGAGGCTTGACAGCAGGTGGCTCAGGTGAAGTCCCACGGCACATACGGCAAGTGTGTAAAACGCCGCCCGCGGCGGATCGGCAAAACCGTTGAAGACCACCCCGTACAAACCCATGCCCTGGCCGTGCAGCACGGAGCGCGCGCCGGTTTTGTCGGCAAAGGTGAAGTCGTAGACGTGCAGCAGCAAAAAGCACAGAATGAGCAGGCCCGTGTAGATCATGGTGCGCGTGCCGAACCCTTTCCGCGCGCGGCGCGCCGACACCGCGTAGCGGCCCGGCCCCGCCGCCCCCAGCCCAAGCAGCCTGAGCCACACCGTCATGGCGACATGGACCAGCAGTGCCGAAACCATCGCCAGCCGGACAACGGCCAACAGCGGCCCAAGCGCCTGCAAATGCGCCGCGTAGGCGTTGAACACTCCGGGCCCCATAAACAGCAGCAGGTTGCCGCACAGGTGGCCAAGAACAAACAGCACCATGACGAGTCCCGAAAGGGCGGCCGCCAGTTCCATCACCACCGTCGTCGTCAGACGGCTTTTCCAGGAGTGTGTGTCGGTCATGTTTGTGTTTTCCGGACGGGTTGTGCGTGCCCGGGAAGTGCGGCGGGCGCGGCGGGGTCATCACAGGACGCCAACGCCGCGCCCGCCCTTTTCTCGGGTCGGTCGTTGGAAGTATAACAGGAAAAAATTCCTTATTCAACTTTTAAGGAAAAAATTCTCTATACTGCCGCTTCGCGGATTATCCGGTCCGCTGCCGGTAAAGCCCCGCCTCCACGGCGGCGGCCATCGCGTCCGCATCAAGTCCGCCGCCGGCGAATTCCGCCATGGCAAGTGCGGCCGCGGCGGGCCCGGCGACAGTGCTTCCGTAATCCGCATAAAGCACGCGGATATTGGGCTGCGCAGCCAGCCACCGCCCGACCTCTTCCAGGTGCTTCCGGTAAAGGACAGACATGCGCCTGTCGTCGGCCGCAGGATCGGCCACGGTTGTTCCGCCGCGCAGCAGCATGGCGCGCTGCGAGGCAAGCACTTCG
>CAZOMH010000065.1:0-11977 GCA_964580415.1 uncultured Nitrospirales bacterium | reverse complement strand
ACCGTTGTTGTTTGTGTCTTCCCCGTCATCCAACTGGCCGTTGCCCAACTCGCCGCCGTCAACGCTCGCGTCGGGCAGGTCCTCCGAAATGAATTGTATCGTATTGAGGCCCGAGAAAACGGCATTGGTCATGTTTGTGGGCACCACAAAGGTGATGGTGCGCGGATTCGCCGGGTTCACTATCCGGAGCGCCTGTGCGCCGGGAGCAATAAGAGAACCAGTACGCGGGGCTTTTACCGCAGGCTGCACCTGGTCGGAAAGCGCCCGCATGGTCGAGCGCAAGTCTTCCTGAAGGGTGGTCATGCGCTGTGTGAGGTCGGCGGATTTCGCGGACCCGGAAGAGGCAATGAACCCCAGCAGGCTGATGACCGCGAGCAATGCGACCGATATGGACAGTTCGAGCAGTGTGAATCCGGCCTTGCGCCGGGTACTGCGCTGGTGGTCTCGGGTCATGTCTGCATTCTCCGCATTAACGGTCCGTAATGGCCGTATGCACTGATTCCGTATAGGTAATTCCGCGCGGCCCCGTCCATTGCACGGTGACGGCCACATGCACCGGATTGGTGGTGTTTTCAGCGGCATTTCCGGCGGCGTTGGTCAGGGTTATAGCGATGGTCTCATTTTGCAGGGAGTACATGCCCGCAAAGGGCACTTGCGCCGCGGTCGGCAATGCTGCAACATCGGTTGCATTTTCGGGGAACGTGTTGACCCAGTTGAACAGCACCAAGGGGAACGGAGTTAACGGGGGCTCGTTGCTGCTGGTGACAATACTTGCCGCCACTGCCTGCCGCAAGCCGGAAATGACGGCGCGGCAGTCATTATTCGCGGTCACCCGCTGGTTTTGCAGATTGACCAGCCCGTAGGCATAGGCCAAACCCTGGGCTGTCGCGCCGAGCGTAACGGCAAAAATGGCCAAGGCGACGACAATCTCAAGCAGGGTAAACCCCCCGCGTGACCTCTGTACGACCCGCTTCATTATGCTTTCCTCGTTTGACGCCAACCGGTGGAAAACAAATTCCATGCTGCAATCATGACACCATGACTGCCTCATGCGCTGCAACTTTTCGTCCGCCGCATGCCGCGCATGCCCTGCATGACGATATACCCATAATCCTTCTTATACGAAATTCTACCATTCCGTCTGCTGTAAAGCAAACGATTTGAGCGCGTTTACGGGCGCCGGCGCCTGTTCCCGATGCGGACGGCTGGTGCGGGGTCGAGGGCGCGTCAGGAGAAACGACTACCCGCACACGACTGGGCAACGGGGCAGTCTCTCGAAAAATGCCAGCCCCCGTTCCGAAGAACACCCCGGAGACCCCGCCGGGATCAAGAAGTCCTGTGTTTCGTGCATTTGGACCAGCCAAAGCGGTGTCGGCGCTGCGCTCTGCCACCGCAGTCCAAACAGGCGGCGGCGTGCGTCCCGTTGGCGGATTTGCTTTTGGGATGAGGCCCTGATCCTGGAAACGTAGTTGGCCCGTTCTTGATCGTGCAAGCCCTGAACGGGATGGACGTATCAACTGCCGTTTCCAAGATCATAAAGTCAGCCGTTAGTGCTATAATCGTGGGGCGTTATCTGCGGGTATCCGCAGCAGCACAGGTGTTTTGTTTATGTCGCCCAATCTTGACCGGTATTCTCGGCACAGGACAAAGCGACCTCCCGGTATGTGCCACGCGTGCCGCAAACAAATTAAAACAGACGTATAACAAGAATAAATGACATGAACAAACAAACGGATTTAAATAACAACAACGACACCCCGGCTGTTCCGCACAGTGCCGATACCGGGACGGGCCTTTATCGTGCGTGGCGGAGCACACCGGGTGTATTTGTTGTTTTGTGGTCTTTTTTGGTTGTTTTTTTCTATATAATGAGGTTTTTGGTGGCGGTGTGGACGGCTGGAGACAAAGGAATTTACGGATTATGAGGTTCCAAGCGTGTCCAAGCCCCAAAGAATAATCCTTCCCCTTGATGAAGAGCCTTTTTTTACGGCGATGAGTCGGCCCGTGCTGGCGAAGATTGAGGCCTATGTGTACCATCGCGGCTATGAGGCCCGCCAGGTGGTTTTTTTTCCGGACGATCCCTGCGACTATGTGTACTGGGTGCGTGACGGTCGAATCCGGGTCACCCGTGTTTCGGGGGATGGTCGGGAGCTCACCTTTCGTCATCTTGGGCAGGGGGACATGCTGGGTGAGGAGTGCGTGGCCGACCGTCCCAAGCGCAACGACTATGCGGAGGCTTTGGAACCATCGACGCTGTGCCTGATGAGAACGGATGATTTTCGGCGTGTGGCCCGTGAGGAAGTGGAGCTTGCCCACGCGGTGGCGTTGCGCCTGAGCCAGCGCGTGCTGGAACTGGAACAAATTCTGGTGGAGACGGTGTTTAACACGGTTAGAAGCCGTGTGTGCTGTGTGCTGCTGCGACTTTCCAAACGGGAAGGGCACCGGCGGGCTGCAAGTCTGAATATCACCCATCAGGAGCTTGCGAACCTGGTCGGGGCGACGCGTGAAACAGTGACTGGGGTTTTGCACGGTCTTCGCACGGACGGTGTGATAACACTGGCGAACAGGCGTCTGCACATTGTTGATCCGGCGGGTTTGCGGCAGGCCGCGGGGGACGGTTGATGAAAGAGTTGATGCTGTTTTCCGGAACAGGTGGTAGACTGTAAACGCCCTGTTTTTGTGGATTGGACGGATTTGCGCTGCGCCGGATGACGACTGGGGTGAAACGGGTGCGGTCTGGCACCGCACGAGAGGTGGTGTAATGGAGAACGTGCTGACGATTTTGCTGGCGGGCGGCGCCGGGGAGCGCCTGTATCCGCTGACGAAGAACCGGGCGAAGCCGGCGGTGCCTTTTGGGGGAATTTACCGGATTATCGACTTTACGCTGTCCAACTGCATCAATTCGGGCCTGCGGCGGGTTCTGGTGCTTACGCAGTACAAATCCAACTCGCTGTCGCGCCATGTGCAGACGGCCTGGAACATCATGCACACGGAGTTGGGCGAGTTCATCGAGATCATCCCGCCGCAGATGCGCATCAACAGCAACTGGTACTTGGGCACGGCGGATGCGATTTACCAGAATCTGTACTCGGTGGATCAGGCCGATCCGCGCGAAGTGCTTATTGTGTCGGGCGACCACATTTACAAGATGAACTACCAGAAGATGATTCACCAGCACCGCGAGGTGGAGGCGGATTTGACCGTTGCGGCGATTGAGGTGCCGCTGCAGGAGGCGGGCCGTTTTGGCGTCTTTGAGGTGGACCGGTCGGGCCGGGTGCTCGGGTTTGAGGAGAAACCGGCTCATCCCAAGCCGCTGCCGACGAATCCGGGACGCGCGCTGGCGTCCATGGGCATCTATGTTTTTCAAGCCGACGTGCTGCGCGAATCGGTGCGGGGGGATGCGGACCGGCTCAAGTCCAGCCATGATTTTGGCAAGGACATTATTCCGCGGCTGGTGCGGGACAAGTCGGTCTACACGTACAAGTTTCAGGATGAGAACAAGAAGCAGGCGCAATATTGGCGCGACGTGGGCACGCTGGAGTGTTACTGGGAGGCCAACATGGACCTGGTGTCGGTTGACCCGCAGTTTAATCTTTACGACAAGTCCTGGCCGATGCGCACCTATGTTCCGCCGCTTCCGCCGGCCAAGTTCGTTTTTGCGGAAGTGGGCAACCGTTTCGGTGTGGCGGTGGATTCCATCGTGAGTCCGGGCTGCATTGTCAGCGGGGGCACGGTGGACCGGTGCGTGCTGTCGCCGGAAGTGCGCGTCAACTCCTACGCCCACGTGCAGGAGTCGATTATCATGAACGGCGCGGTTATCGGCCGGCACAGCCGGATTCGCCGCGCGATCATCGAGAAGAATGTGCAGATTCCCGAGGACACCGTCATCGGCTACGACCTTGAAGAGGACGCCAAGCGCTATCGCATCACGGACAACGGCGTGGTTGTGGTCGAATCGGTTGCGCGGTTACTGGAGCCCGTTCCGGCAAAGTAGTCCGGGGCCGACTGCATGAAACCGCAATCGTCGCCGGACGGGCCTGCCGGAAAGTTCAGTAGGCGGCCTCCACCCTGACGGGGCCTTTCATGTCGTGGAGGCGGATGACTTCCTTCTCCGAATCGAAATCGTTCCAGTTTTCGCCGTTGACGGTCACCTGTTTGACCGGCTTCGCCGCAGGATGGCGGAACCGTAGGAACACGTTTTCAGGCGTTTTCCTTGCCGGTATTTCGATGGTTGCGGCAATTCCGCCGTGGTCCGCATCGGAGACGATCCCGTAGGACAGATCGCCGAAGTAGGTGGGCGCGTTCTTCACGGCAATTCTTTTGTCCTGTTCCAGCCATGCGCGGGGGGTGCCTCGGGCCACCCACAGAGACTGGTCCTCCTCCATGGCCAGCATGTTGCGGAAGTTTTCCATGAACCAGCCGGCAGTGCCGTTGTCCGGCGTCTCGCAGGGCGTGAAGCCGCCGAGGTGCCAGTGTTCCCACAGTCGTCCGTCGGCGCCGACCATGGTCGCATAGGCGTTCATCCAGAAGCGCAGGAAATTGGGGATGTCGTCCTGCCGGAGGAAGATGTTGGCGTTGTGGGAAATCTTGGGGAGGCTCACATAGCTCATCCAGAACCAGGCATCGTCCGCGGGAAGGCCCTTCGCGCTGCGCTGGTCCGCGAGCGCCTTTACGGCGCTTTCGGAGGCGGTCATTTCGGTCATGATGTCCAGCGTTCCGGCCACGCCGGGCGCGTTGGCGTCGAGCGCGCCGAAGGGCTCGGCCAGCGGCAGTGCGCCGACATAGGAATCACATTCGCTGTCGTTGTACTGGGGCGCGCCCAGTTCCAGGCCCGTCTGGCCCTGCGCATAGGCCATCCTTGGGATGTAGGTGCGGTACATGCCGTCGCGGCCGGGGCGCACGGGTGAGAGCGCCGCGTCCCGTTCGGCGACCCGGCGGATATCTTCGCGAAAGGCTTCGGCTTCGGCCTGGTATTTTTTCCCGGCTTCTGCGTCAAACCCGGCGAGTGCGTCGCCGAAGCGCTGCACACCCTGCAGGGAGAAGGCGTTGTCGCTGTAATACCAGTGCCAGTCGCAGGCGGGCAGGGCGTAATCGCCCAGCATGCAGGGGGGCATGAGTCCGGCCGCGCACAGGTTTTCCCGTCCGGGCACGTTCATCATGTACAGCTTTCTTTGCCGGATAATCCAGTCCGCCGCCGCCCGGAGGCGGGGCAGGTTCTTTTCAAACCAGTCGCGGTCGCCCGTCAGGAAGTAGCGTTCCGCCATGGCAAACAGGAGCCGTCCCGTGGAGGCGTGGGTGCCGTCGTGGCTGTAACCCATGTCGTGCCGCAGGCTGGCGGCCCATTCCAGCGACCCGCTGCCGTCCGGGAAATCGCCGTCCGATTTGATGCCCGGCGACGCCAGGAAATGGTCGTAGACCTGCTGGGACTGTTCGTGCAGGCCCAGCATGTCCTGCACGCGGACCACACGGCCCACTTCATGGGCGAGTCCGCCCCACAGATGCCTGCCCTTTAACTGGGCATATCCCGCATTCCACGCGGCGGTCCATCCGGGGTCGGGCACCTGCACTTCCATGGCGGGGGTGTCCACGGGCGGGAACGGCGCCAGTTCCGTGCCTTCCGGACAGGTCCACATCCGCACCTGCCGCATGAGTTCCTCCCACGAGGCGGTTTCCGGATGTTCGCGGGTCATCTGCCGGATGCTTTTGAGTTCTCTTGCCGCCAGTGCCCGCGTATATTCGCGGGCGGAGATTCCGCCGCCGGCCTTGGCGATGAAAACGCCATGTTCCGGAATCAGGATGGGCCCTTTGTCCAGATCGCCGATTCTGAACGTGAAGCCGCTTGTTTTTGTCCATACCGTAATGCGGCTGTCCAGACCGGGCCGGGCATCGGGGGCGTACAGCACCGGCAGCAGGACGCCGCGCCTGCCCTCCGGTGTTTCCCGGGAATGCCAGGCGTTTCCGTCCGTGATCTGTGTTCCCGAGTCTCCGGCCAGTGCGACTGCCGGGCCGGTCATGGCCACACGGGTTTCCAGCCTTCCGTCGAATTCCGTCTTTTCCGTTCCCGGCTGGAATCCCCATTCGATTTCGACGTCCATCCGTTTCCACCGGCCCAGCCTTGGGCTGGTGACGTGAATCTCCGGAATCGGCAGTGCCGCAATTTCACTGAACACCGCCACCATCTCTGTCGCGGCATCGACATGGCGGCTGTAGGCATAGTCCATCTGGAGACCGGGCGCGATCTTGTAGGTCCATGTCCGCCCGTCGCCGGAGATGTCCGGATTGGACAGGACCCTGTCCACGGTCCAGCCGAACCATCCCCAGGAGGTGGGATACACGCGCAGTTCCACCGTATCGGGAGCGGGCACGGGACCGGCCGGCCAGCGCAGGTCCACCTGGCAGTCCGCCACGCTCCCCGTCCATAGCAGGCCCGCCAGCAGGGTTCCCTTTGGTTTCGGCAAAAGGGGCTTCAGGATGTCCGGCTGGTCGTAGTAGAGGCTCTTGAGGTCCTGCTCCGGCAGCGCGCCAAAGGCTGTGCGGTAAACCGTGTCGAGCCGTTCCAGCCGTCGCGGAATGAAATAGGCCTCCGGTTTTTCCTGCACTGCGCGGTCGGCCCGCCACATGCAGGTCCAGGGCGAGATGTCCACCGCCCGCCCCGCCATGGTGTCCAGTACCGCGGGGTCCGCTGCGGTCTGCGCCGTGCCGCAAAGGCTCACGAGAATGACCGCCAAAATGACCGCCAAAATGACCGCATGCTGTGCCGGCTGCCTGCCCATTATTTTCCTTCCCTGATGCTCGGGCGACTACACAAAGCGGAGGTGTCCATTGGCGCCTCCGCCCGGAAGCCGCCTGCCGGTTTGCAAAATCAGCGCGCCTGACAACGTTTACGCCATCCTGCCCGCGCCGTCGGCGGGGCGGGAGAGGATGACTTCGCCGACGAGGCCGGTGGCCTCTGTATACCCCTGCATGAGCGCGGCGCAGAAGGCGCGCGCCTGGTCGGCATCGACGAGGTTGATGGTGCATCCGCCGAATCCCGCGCCGGTCATGCGGGCGCCGTGGCATCCGTGCAGTGACCGCGCCACTTCGGCCATGGCGTCCAATTCGGGGCTGGTCACCTCGTAGTCGTCGCGCAGACTGAAGTCCGATTCGGTCATGAGGGCGCCCAGGGTCACCTTGTCGCCGCTGCCCATGGCGGTGCAGGCCTGCTGCGTGCGCACGTTTTCGGTGATGACGTGGCGGGCGCGGCGGAACGCGATGCCGCCCATTCCGGCGCGGCAGTTTTCCAGGTCGTCCAGGGTGAAGTCGCGCAGGTGGGTGCCTTCGCGGCCGGTGCCGGCGCGCAGCGCGGCAACGGCCTCGCCGCACTCGGCCACGCGCTCGTTGTACTTGGAGGCGGTGAGGCCGCGCGCGCACTTCGTGTTGGCAATGACAAACAGGGCGTTGTTGAAAGAAATGGGCACGAGGTCGTAGGCAAAACTGCGGCAGTCGAGAAAGAGACCGTGGTCGGCCCTGCCGCAGCGCGAGATGAACTGGTCCATGATGCCGCTCTTGAGGCCGAGGAAGTTGTTTTCGACGCGCTGGCCGAGCCGGGCGGCCTCGGGACCGTCGAACTTGAACCCGCCCAGTTCCTCGAACAGGCACAGGGCGGCCATTTCGAGCGCGGCCGAACTGCTCAGGCCGCAGCCGAGGGGCACATCGCCCAGAATGACGAGGTCGGCGCCCGCGGGCGTTTTGCCCGCCTTGTACAGCTCGTCCACCACGCCCATGATGTAGTCGATCCAGGGTTCGGCCGCGTTGCGCACGCGCTCGTCCAGGCGCACCGTCACCTCACGGTCCAGGTTTTCGGCGCGGGCGCAGAGCAGCCCGTCGTCACGCCTGCGTCCGGCAATGGCCGTTTCGCGCTCGATGGCCATGGGCAGCACGAACCCGTGGTTGTAGTCTGTATGCTCGCCGATGATGTTGACCCGTCCCGGGGCGCGCACCACCACTTCGGGTTTGGCGCCGAACCGCTTCTCAAAGGCTTCCGTAACCGCAGCAATGGCAATGGACATGGTTGACTCTCCTGAAAGGGTTGGGTAACTTGACCGGCAACAGCATAATGAAAGTGCCTGGAAAAGGCAAAAGGGGAACGCAGTTTGGCCGTTGACAACTGACAATTGACAACGAAAAAGGGGGCGCGGGCGGAGATTTCGGGCGGTCTTTCTACCTTCCCGCCATCCGCTGAAAGGCGTCGAGCGGTACGGTGACGCTGGCGAGATAGACGGGGTTTTGGCGGTGGTCCTTGTCGGGATGGAAGCATTCCCAGGGGGAGCCGAAATTGTCGCCCTTTCGGAAATCGCCACCGCGCAATTCGTCCACGAGGTCCTTTGCCAAAGCCGCCGCCGCGTTGGCATCGACTTTGGCGACTGCAAAGCAGACCCAACCCGTGGGTGTGTCCCAATAGGCGCCGTTCTGGTACGTGTTCTTTCCGGCGAGCGCTTTCTCCCAAGCCGTCTTGCCGCTGAAGTCCGCATCTGTCGGCACGTGACGAATCCCGCCATGCCACGCGATGGTGCCACGTTTCAATGCGTCGGCCAGTCCCTCGCAGGCGGCCTTCTCCACGTCAGGAGGCAGCGCGCCGGCGTACACCGCGAAGGCGGTGCCCCACACGTCGGGCTGGGCGCTGATGCCGGTGGACGCGCGCAGGATGCCGCGGTCGGCGGGGAAGCGCTTTGACATGGCGTCGCGCAGGCATGCGGCATTGTCGCGATAGGTCTTTGCCTGCTCTGCCCGGCCCAGCGCCTCGAACATTTCTGCCATATCCGCCGCTGCCTGGTATTTCAGCACGGAGGCGAAGAACAAGTCTCCCGTGTGCGTGACGCAGTCGAAGAAGCCGAAATTCACGCCGCGGTTCTTTTCGTCCACGCGCACGACGCCCGTTTCGGGATCGAAGGGCGGCATGGCATAGGCCGCCTCCAACCGGTCGATGAGCGGCTTGCCGTTGATGTCCTCTTTCAGGAAATCGGGCTTGCCAAGGGTCTTGAAATAGAGCGCGGCCATGCGCACGAAACAGAACTGATCGTCCAGGGAGGGCAGTATGCCCCACTGCGGTCCGCCCTGCTTGTCGTAGTCTTCCAGGATGCCGGGAAAGAAGATGGGCACGCCCCCGAACGAAATGTGGTCGGCGATGGAACCGACCGGCAGCACGCTGCCCGTGGGCAGCGTGATTTCCCTGTCCACTTGCCGCGCCGCTGTGTAACGCAGCGCGTGGAGTTGTTCCTCGGCAGGGATGATGCCGCACTCCACGGACATCGCATAGTCGCGTATCCAGAACGCGGGATAGTCGTCGCGCCCGCCGGGACGGATCAGCGTGCCGCCGCTCGTGTTGGGCCCAATCTTGCCCACCATCGCGCCCGGCGCCACGCGCGAAGATTCCAGCGTCACCTTGGCGAGGTCGGTGAGGAAGGCCATGTCGTCGGGGGAGAGCAGGGGGACGGCCATGCTTCTTGCACTTGCAAGACAAAGAACCCCCACGACGCACAAGTGAGCGAAGAAGAGACTTTTCAAAACGTGTTCCCTCCGGAATCGGTGGTATCAGGCAGACTTCTCCTCGGGATATTTCTCAAAACATGCATAGCAACGCCAATTGCCGGGTGGATGCGCCCTGCTTGGAGGAGTATGCATTATGAGTCAATCCCATGCAAAACGAAGATGCTCAGCCCACCCATTTGCGAAGCGGCGCGCATTCCGGTGTGGAGTGCGGTGGCAGAGCGCAGCGGCGACACCGCTTTGGCGGGTTCACCGCACGGCATTAGCCAAAGCGGCGTCGTTGCCGCCGCAGTCCAAATGGAGCAACGGCGCCACCGTGGCTAAGGAGTCTTCAGTTGTTGCCGGTGTCATTGCAGGCTTCGAACTCGATCACCTGCACAAGGTTCTGTCCGGTGGAGTTGCGGAGGCCGGTGAGGCGGATGTGTTTCACGGCGCGCGGGGCAAAGGTGTCCACCTGCCAGCCGCGTGCTTCGGCGGCCCCGAGCAGGGCACCCATGGCCAGCAGCAGGGACAGCATGGCCGCTATCCGCGCCAGGTATGGCCGCACTTGCGGCAGCGGCAGTCCCGTTTCATGAAGAGCGCGGCAATGCCGAAGGTGAGCATGACCAGCCATACCCTGGCCTCGGTCAAGGGGGCCACGTCCACATTCGCTGTCTGGCATGCGGGACAGTGCCGGTACCGCCTGTCGCCGGGCTCCACGTATTCATCCATGTCCGTGGGCACGTTCGCGTCGCCCAGAATCTCGCGGGCTTTCGCCTCGTCCGCCTCGTCCACCTCCACCGCAATGGCGCCGGTGAACCCGTGGTAGCGACCCTGCCGGTTCATGCGCGCCGCAATATCCTCGGCATCCAACCGGTGACACACCGCCTGCGCCTCAAACTCCGAAGTGAAAACGCCAATTGTAACCATGCTCATGCCTTTGATTCCTTTGGTCACGCCCGTTGCACGCGCCGATAGTATACGCATGTCGGCCGGGAAAGCACATGACCCCGTTTTTCTTGCTGTTCCTCTTGACGGGCGTTGCACAAACCGGCAAAATATATTACCGGTTAATGGATATACCGGTCATAATTGTTACCGGATTGATGTTATGCGCGACACAATTAGAACCATGCTCTTGGATTTTCAAGAGAGAGTGCTGGCAACGGGGGTGCCACGCCGCTTGCGTGTTTCCACCGTACGCGGCAAGGCCACAGTCTGCATTGGCGTTCGGCGGAGCGGCAAGTCCACCTTTCTGTTTCAGGCAATGCAGCGGCTTCTTGACGCCGGTGTTTTGCGGCAGAACATCCTCTATCTGAATTTCTTCGATGACCGGCTTCACGCGCTGCGTCGTGACAATCTCGGGCTGGTCTTGGAAGGCCGGTACCATCGCAATAGTGCCTGCATGGCGCTTCTTGCTCGACCTGCCTGATGTGACAGATGCGGTTGGCGACGTTTGACCCGTCCTATCCCATGTTACCCAGAAGAACAAGTGAGACCGGCGGTGGGGAACGCCGGCCTCGGGGAAGGGGCTGAACCGGCTTGTGCCGGTTCCGGTCAATGGCCACATCAGGCGGCTTGGGGTGGTTTCACGTCAAATGCCAGCTCTTCGCCGATCCGCTTAATGGTCACGTGCGATCCGTCGGGCACGTTGCCGGTCAGCAGTTCACGCGCGAGGGGATCGAGGACGCGGCGCTGGATGGTGCGTTTGAGCGGCCGTGCTCCGTAGACCGGGTCGAAGCCCAGTTCGGCAAGCAGGTCGCGGGCCCCGTCGCTCAGTTCGAGCGTGAGGTTGCGCTCGCCCAGGCGTTTTGACAGCCGCGCAAGCTGCACGTCCACGATTTTGCGGATGTGTTCGCGCGTGAGCGGGTGGAACACCACGATGTCGTCGATACGGTTGAGGAACTCGGGCCGGAAGTGCCTGCGCAGCACGGCGCGCATCGCTTCCACCTGTTTGTCGCCGTATCCCTGCTGGTCGAATATTTCGCTGCCCAGGTTTGAGGTCATGATGACCACCGTGTTGCGGAAGTCCACGGTGCGGCCCTGGTTGTCGGTGAGGCGTCCGTCGTCGAGGAGCTGCAGCAGAATGTTGAACACGTCGGCGTGGGCCTTCTCGATTTCGTCGAGCAGAATCACGCAGTAGGGCCGGCGGCGCACGGCCTCGGTCAACTGGCCGCCCTCGTCATAGCCCACGTAGCCGGGGGGGGCGCCGATGAGCCGCGACACGGAGTGGCGCTCCATGTACTCCGACATGTCGATGCGCACCATGGCGTTCTCGTCGTCGAACATCACCTCGGCCAGCGCGCGGGCCAGTTCCGTCTTGCCCACGCCCGTCGGGCCGAGGAAGATGAACGAGCCGATGGGCCGCTCGGGCTCTTTGAGCCCGGCGCGGGCTCGGCGCACCGCGTCGCTGACGGCGCGCACGCCGTCTTCCTGGCCGATCACGCGCCGGCCGATTTCCTCCTCAAGCCGG
>CAZOMH010000064.1:0-12005 GCA_964580415.1 uncultured Nitrospirales bacterium | reverse complement strand
CGCGCCCTTCGCGCACGGCGGCATGTACCTCGTCGACCTTGCCCTGGAATTGGACTCCGACAAGGAGAACATTGTCGTGTCCGACCTGCTCCCGGCGGGGCTGGAAGTGGCCAACCCGCGGCTCGACGCCGATGCGGTCGCCGCGCTGGGCCTGGGCAAGGCCGGGTCGTCGGAAGGCGCCGCGCAGGAGAATGCGGACGGCAAGACCGAAAAGGCCGAAGGTTCCGGAGACGAGGGGGACGACGCGGGGGACAGCGAAAACCAGTCTTCAGAAACGCCGCCGGAGGAGAGCACGCAGAACAATGCCGGGGTGACGCCGAGCTTCCTTGAGGTGCGCGATGACCGGTTGGTCCTGGCCTTCGACAAGTTGCAGGCGGGCGAACATCACTTCTACTACGCCGTGCGGGCCGTGTCTCCCGGCACGTTCCGCCAGCCTGCGGCGGTGTCGGAGTGCATGTATGACCCAACGGTGAAGGCCGCGACGGTGGATACGACGGTGAAGGTGGAGT
Organism: uncultured Nitrospirales bacterium; assembly: GCA_964580415.1. Taxonomy (GTDB): domain Bacteria; phylum Hydrogenedentota; class Hydrogenedentia; order Hydrogenedentales; family CAITNO01; genus CAITNO01. The sequence goes on along the minus strand of CAZOMH010000064.1, from coordinate 11,496 downwards.
AGGCCTGGCGCGGCGGGGCCGCGGCAGGAGAATGCGGGAGTCAGGAGTCAGGAGACAAAGAAGCCAGAATCCAAGAACAGAAGAGAGAAGCAACGGCAAACAGGAATGCCTGCCACACACCGGCACCTGTTGACTTATGATCGGGACGACACACAGGCAGAGAAGGGCGCCAACGCTCGAATACATGATTAAACGTGCTTGCAGAGTGGCGTGCCGCGGATGCGTCCGGCATCGGCGGACGGCGGTCATGGCGCTTTGTCTGATGCTGTTCGCACTGGCGCTTTGGCCCGGCGCGGGACGGCTGTGCATGGTCGGGCTTTCGCTTGCGGCACGGCTTGCGCCGCCGCTGGATGCAGCGCCCTATCTGGCGGTTGACCGCGCGGGGGAGGTGCAGGACCGCCATGGAGCCCTGCTGTATGCGTTCACAGGAAAGCATGAACAGTGGTGTTTTCCGCGTTCTCTGGATCAGATCAGCCCCCGGCTGATCAATGCGACTCTCGCGGCCGAGGACCGGCGTTTTTATACGCACCCCGGCGTGGACCCGATTGCGGCCCTGCGGGCCGTTTGGCAAAATGCGACACGGGGCCGGGTTGCATCGGGAGCGTCCACGTTGACCATGCAGTTGGTGAAACGGGCCGAGGCCACGCGCCGGACGATGCGGGGCAAGATGGGGCAAATACTTTCGGCGCTCCGTCTGGAGCAAGGCACGGACAAGCGGCGCATTCTGGAAACCTACCTGAACACGGCTCCGTACGGCGGCAACCTGGTCGGGGTGGAAGCCGCATCACGCCGCTGGTTCGGCAAACCGGCGTCGGAGCTGGTGCTGTCCGAGGCGGCGCTGCTCGCCGGGCTGCCCAAGTCGCCGACCGCGCTGAATCCGCTGCGCCATCCGGAAAGGGCGCTGGCCCGCCGCAACCTTGTGCTCGCGCAGATGCGCGGGGCAGGGTTTATCGATTCGGGAGAATACGAACAGGCCGTCGGCATGCCGCCGGGTGTGGAATGGCATGCGCTGCCCCACCAGGCGCCCCATCTGGCGATGCGCCTTAAGGCCGGGGCGGTGTCCAAAGGCGTTGAGGCCACGACACTGGATGCGCAGATTCAGGGCCGGGTACAGGCCATGGCCGCACGCCATCTTCAACGGTTCAACGGTGAAATAACAAACGTGGCGGTGATGGTGCTGGATGCGGGGGAGGGGACGGTTCTCGCGCGCGTGGGTTCCGCCGATTTCTTCAGCCGCGCCATTGCCGGGCAGGTGGACCTCTGCCGCGCCCCCAGGTCGCCGGGGTCCACGCTGAAGCCGTTCACCTATGCGCTTGCGCTGGAACTGCAGAAGGCCTACCCGACGGAGCAACTGCTGGACAGCACGCTGGACTATGGCGGCTATAACCCGGCGAATTTCGACGGCAGTTACAACGGTCTCGTCTCCGCAACGGAAGCGCTGCGCCTGTCGCTCAATGTGCCCGCCATCATGCTGCTGGACCGGGTGGGCGTGGAACCGTTGTGCGGCTTCCTGCGCAAGGCGGGGTTCGCCACACTGAAGCGGCCCGCCGCGGAATATGGATTGGGACTGACCATCGGCGACTGCGAGGTCACGCTGGAATCGCTTGCCGGGGCGTATCTCATGCTGGCGCGGCTGGGAGAGTATCAGCCGCCGCGGATTGTCGAGAACGCATGTGGGACAGCCGCCCCCGGCTGTCGTGGGACAGCCGCCCCCGGCTGTCGTGGGACAGCCGCCCCCGGCTGTCAGACTGTGTCGGGTGCCGCGGACCGGCAGGCCGGGACGCCTGTCCTGCATTCCCCTGTCCAGCTGCTTTCGCGGGGAACGGCGCTGGCGTTGTACCAGATGCTGGACCAGCCGTTTCCCGCCGAACTGGACCGAAACCTGGTGACCACGGGGGGATACACCCCGCATGTGTGCTGGAAGACAGGCACGTCAAGCGGGCTGCATGACGCCTGGGCCGTGGCGTTCAACCGGCATTACGTGGTCGCGGCATGGATGGGCAACAGCAACGGACGTTCCTCACGGCGGCTTGTGGGCGCCCAGGCGGCGCTGCCGCTGGTGGCGCAGGTGTTCAGGGGACTTCCGCCCAAGTCCGAGTCTGCCTGGCCGGAGGCCGGCGGCGACCTTGTCAGCGTGAAGGTGTGCTCTGTCACAGGTCTTCCCGCATCGCCCAGTTGCACGGCTACGGAGGCGGCGTGGTTTCCGGCAAATCAGTACCTGCACCGGCGCTGCGCGGTGCATCAGCCGGGCCCTGACGGCAGGGTGGCCCAGTCGTGGCCGGCGGACGCGCGGCATTGGGATTTGGCGGCAGTGCCGCGCCTGGCTGGCACTGCGGGGCAGGATGCGCCCGGACAGGGAACGGGGGATATGTCTCCCGCGGCGAACAAGGCGCTTTCGATCACCTCGCCGGCGCACAACAGCGAGTTTGTGCTGACCGGCGAAGCCAACGGAGACCGCATCCAGCTTTCCTCTTCGCTGGACAGCGCGGGAAGCACGACCCAGTGGTATCTGGATGACCGCTATATCGGCGCATCATCGTCCGCACAGCCGTTATACCTGGCGCTCACTGCGGGTGTCCACAAGATCACCTGCATGGACCCGCAGGGCAGCACGGCGGAGGCGAAGTTCACGGTACACGGGGGCTGAAAAGAACGAGGCCGGACGGGACGCCTGCGGTGCGGCGGGGCAGGCGGGACGCCTGCGGTACGGCAGGGCAGGCGGGACGCCTGCGGTACGGCAGGGCAGGCGGGACGCCTGCGGTACGGGGCAAGTCATTCTGCCGGAGGGGCAGGTGCCGGTGGGGGCGGAGCAGGTGGAGGTGAAAGGGGGGCGATGGTGTTTGGAAGCACCCGCATGTCAAGGGTAAGGTCCTCGCGGAAACGCCTGTACGGTCTCTGGGGATCGCCCGGTTCGTTGTTCTCGGCTATCCGGTATCCCTCTTTGAATTTGGCATACAAAAGGGCGTCTCCGGACCGCGGATGGACGGGTATCTTGTCCATGTACTGCGGCACCAACTCGTCCAGCTTTTCGGGATAGTCTCCACGATCCTTGCGGAATGCTTCGAGGCGGACAGCCAGTCCGGCAAGAATTCTGCGTGCCTCCAGCGCTGCGGCTGTTTGCATCAACTCGTGCTGAAGCGCCATGAACTTGGGCCCAAACATGCCCCCGTCGCCGGCAATCTCCCGAATCTTGGCGGAAAATTCCTTGAGCGGACCGTTTACCGCCGCGAGCACGGCTTCTTCGTGTTCAAGCAGAACACGGGCGTCCCGCTGCGCGAAGTTGCCCGTAATGGCGGACCACAAGCGCTGGCCAAAACGACGGTCCGAGGGAACATTGTCCCCGCCGGTCATCACATCGTCCAGCATCATGCAATATGCAACAAGCCTCGGCGAACGGTCGGGGGGGGTGTCGAGTGCGGGCCGCGTCATTTCGAGCAGGGCGTCGAGGGGCTCGTTCCGGTCCGCCGCATACTTGGCAAGAACCGGGATGGTCATCCACGGCGTCCCGGCGCTGAAGCCCAGTCCCACCTTGAAGAAACCTTCCCTGCCCGGAGGTCCTTCATGGTGGGGATCGCCGAGGTTCAGGTCGAAGGAGCCCGATGCGTCAAGCGCGTCGCAGACGGCAATGGCATCACGCAGAATGCCGGTGGCCCCGGCGGTGTCGCCGGAAACCGCGCTGTGATACAGGGCAAGCGCGTTCATATGCCGAATAAGCCCGCGCACCGGCTCCAGATCATCGGCCGCATCGGCGTCGGCGGCAATGTTCAACCGGGTATGAAAGATACAGGGTCTTTCGAGGGCGGCCTTTATGGAAGTCAAAACGGCTTCCGTCTTGTCCATATATTCCTTGAAACGGGGATCGTCGTTTGGACAAAAGGAACCGGCGCCCAAATAGGCGCACAGATTGGCGGCGGAGTCCAGCGGATTCTGGGGGTTCACGGGCCGCTGTACGTTAAGTTTGCCCGTTCTCAGCAGGTCCTCGCATTGTGGTACCGGTCCCAGGCTGTTGAGTTGGGCAAACGCTGCGGTCAGCGTGGCAAAACCATTGTCGGCAAGATTGGCGCGCCGTTCGAGGAACTTGGCGCGTTTCTCCGGCATAAGCACGGGAACTGTGCCTCTCTGCACCAGGCCGACAAAGGCAATCAACCCGCCCAGCGCCAGCAGGGCAAGCAGTATGAACAGGAGATTGCGGCGGATGTCGCGCCTTGCGCGGCTGGCCATGGTTCAGCTCCCCGCGGCCTGGCCGGTGCCATATTCGCGGTGGCGCACGGCGATAATGCTGGATATTAGAAACACGGCGGTCACCAGGAGAAGCACGACCACGGCGCGGGTCGCACTGACCACGAATATCTGCTTCTGGAAAGTGCCAAGCGCGGTTTGAATCTGCTCGACATTGCGCTGAGTTGCCATGGCGGGGAACAGCGCCTGCACATACTTGGCGATGGTCAGGAAATCGACCACGCCGGGGATGATCATGGCCAGCTTCTGCCATCCGTAGAGCAGCAGGACGCCGTAGACAATCGGGCGGCGGGTAAAGACGCCGAGAAACACGGCGAGCGCCCCGTATGCGGTGAGCGCCGCGAGGGCGACAAGAATGTAATGTCCCAGGAGCAGCAGGTCCGCGGGATTGGTCAGGCTGAGCTTGGACAGTGTTGCGCATGCGGCAAAGCACATGGCAATGGAAACCCCGAGAATGGACAGGGATACGATGAGGTAGGCAATAAAGCGGCCAAACACCCAGGCGGAGCGGGGGATGGGCCGCGTAAGCACGTAGGGGATGGTCTGGGTTTCTACGTCCTCGGCCACGAGCATGCTGGCGAAGAAGAGCGCAAGCAGGGGGGCCAGCACGGGCATGTACAATTTCTCGCACAGTCCGACGAAAGTCACATTGCCCTCGTCCGCGAAGGCGTTCTTCGACAGAAAGGCGAGGGCCAGCGGGATCAGCACGGGCAGAAACGCGATGATGGCGGCAAGCGCAAAGCGCTTGCGGCGCATGATGATGGTCACGGCGTGGGCCGCGCTTCCGCCCACCGCATTGATATAGCCCGCCCGTTTGGGCCGCGCCTCCGGACGCAGCAGCAGTGCCGCGGTGTCTTCGTGGTTCATGTGTTGCAGTTTCCCTTACTTCGTCAGATAGTCGAACACGGCCTGCAGGCTGTCGTCGGAACATTCCATCGCAACGATGGGCATGCTCCCCTCCAGCATCAGGTCGTTCAGTTTCTGGTAGCAACCGTTGGGGTCGCGGGTCTGCACAATAACCGCGTTCTCCTCCACCCCGACAACCATGATGCCCGGGTCGCCGGCAAATTCGCGGGCCAGCGGACGGGGATCGGGGCTTTCGATGCGGATGGTGTGCGGATGGCGGTCAATGAGTCCGCGGATGTCGCGCACGCGCCCCTGGGCGATGAGCGCTCCGTTGTAGAGGAGCACGACGCTGTCGGTGATGCGCTCGATTTCATAGAGAATATGGCTGCTGACGATGACTGAAAGCCCGGATTCGCCGAGTTGCTGGATCAGGGAGTACATTTCGTCGCGGCCCTGCGGGTCAAGACCGTTCATGGGCTCGTCAAGAAACAGCAGTTCGGGGTGCGACGCAAGCGCCTGCGCAATCTTGATGCGCTGGCGCATGCCCTTGCTGTACTCCTCGATGGGATCGTGCATGCGTGCGGTCATGCGGACCATTTCGCAGGCCTCTTCGGCCTTGAGGGCCGCGACGCGGCTGCTCATGCCCCAGTAACGGTTGAGCCAGTACACGAATTCAAAGCCGGTCGTGTTGTCGTAGAAATTGTCTATCTCGGGGCAGTAGCCGATGCGGCGAAGAACCCGCATGTTGTTTCGGGGGCGCTCGCCGAGCACGCGAACCTCCCCCCGGCTCGGGCCGTGCAGGCCGAGGGCCAGCTTGATGAAGGTGCTCTTGCCCGCGCCGTTGGGCCCGAGCAGGCCGGTAACCCCGGACTCGATGACAAGGTCAAGGTTGTTGATGGCCATGACCTCGCCAAACCACTTGGACAGTGAATGCGCCTCGATAACCGTGCTCATGCCGCCACCTCCGCGCGCCGTACGCGCCACATGATGATCCACAGCGCAATCAGGCAAACTACGACCACGAACAGCAGGGGCCATTTCCAGTGCAGATCAAAGAGGAGCCGCGTTTCGCCGAAAAGGGCCTGTCCCAGCCGGTCCAGCGTCACGGGGAAGGAGAGCACCAGATAATTGCGCTCGCGCAGGAATCCCGAAAGCAGTGTGGCCATCGCTGAATTCGCGATGAGAAGCATGAACACCGTAATGGCGGAGTAATTCTGGCCGGGCATCAGCGCGGAACACGCGAGGATGCACAGTGCGGTGGGAACCACAATCACGAGCGAAAAGCCCGCCGCCGCCCCCCCCCAAAACAGGGAGTCGCCGAGGGTCTGCATGCCGGGGAGCAGCAGGTTGTGCTGAATCAGCACGAACAGCACGGGCAGGGCCGTCAGGGAAAGGCCGAGCAGGATCAGTGCGAGCACTTTGCCGAGCACATAGTCATACCAGCGCAGCGGCTTGGAGAAGTAGATTTCGGTCAGGTTGTTTCGGATGTCGTTGCAGATCATGCCCGACCCCGCGTAGAGCAGCGTGATAAACATCAAGGGGGACTGAAGCCGCACAAAGTCGAAGAACATCCTCCCGTTCACCACGATGAAATCGACCTGTTTGAGCAGGGGCGCCATGGGGTGGTTGGGGTCCTGGATGATAACGTCGTAGCCGACAACCTGGAGGACCCGGAAGATCACATGCAACCCGGCCAGCAGCACCAGGAGTTTGAATATGCGGGACCGCGACAGGACGCGGAATTCCTGTTCGACCACGATCCACCATCGGAACTGGTGGCGCAGTCCCCCCTCGTAATTGCGGTATGTCTGCTCATAAACCGGCACGAGTCATCCCTCTCCGATTGCTTCGATAAAGGCCTCTTCCAGCGACTGCCGCGACGGGCGGAAATGGCGCACCTGCGTTCCCACCGACCTCGCCGCTTCAAACAAATCGCCCGTGCCCATGCCGGCAGGCAGGGTGACCTGCAGGTTGCCGGAAGGCTGAATCTTCACCCAGGCCACGCCGCGCCCGGAAATCTTGGCCAGAAACTCGGGCTCCATGTCGCGCAGCCGCATTTCAAAACGGTGGTCCTGCGGGGCCATCAGGTCGCAGAGCCGGCCGTCGCGAATCACGCGGCCGCGGTTGATCATCACGACCCGGTCGCACACGTGCTGCACGTCGGGCAGCAGGTGCGAGGACAGGATGACGGTCACGCCGCGCCGGGAGGCCACTTCGCGGACCAGTTCAAGCATTTCGATGCGTCCGTCCGGATCGAGGCCGTTGGTCGGTTCGTCGAGAAAGAGCAGCTTGGGATCATGCACAAGCGCCTGCGCCAGCTTGACCCGCTGGAGCATGCCGGTGGAGTAGGTTTCCATGTTGCGGTAGCGGGACTCGCCGAGTCCCACATAGTTGAGCACCTCGTGGGTGCGCTCCATGGCGTCCACCCGGGACATGCCGAACAGCCGCCCGCAGTAGGTCAGGAACGAGACGGCGCTGATCTTGGGGCTGGACGCCTCGCGCTCGGGCATGTAGCCCATGCGCTGGCGCACCTGAAGCGCGCTGTCCGGCAGTTCCAGTCCCATGACGCGCACATGGCCCGACTCGGGCCGGATAAAGCCGAGCAGTGTCTTGATAATGGTGCTCTTGCCCGCACCGTTGGGCCCGAGCAGCCCCACCGCCCCCTCGGCGAGGGAACAGGTGACGCCGTTGAGCGCGCGAAAACCGCCGTAGCTCACCACCAGGTCTTCAAGTTCAATAAGGGCCATTGCCGCCTCGTTAGAAGTTCGAGATGTTCAACTGAAGCTGAACCACCTGCGATTCCGCCACAGTCACCAGTTCCGTATGCACATAGCGTACCTGCAACGGGTTCGCTCCGCCAAGTTCAAAGTAGTACACGTCCAACTGCCAGTCGCCCTGGGGCACGTCTTCGAGTTCAAAGGAGCCCATCGGAGTCACACCCGTGCTCTGTCCCATGAGTTGGGTAATGTCCGCCATGCCGCCCAGCGGCACCGGCACCGCGCCGGGCGCGTGCAGCACGACGCGGCCGCCGAGCATGCTCGTCGGCCCGGGCACGCATTGTCCCTCAATGCGCGCGCCGGTCTGGCTGCCGAAGTCGCAGCGGGCCGTCTGTCCTTCCTGAACAGTGACCTGAAGGCCGCGGGCGCCGTAGATGCTGCTGATATCGCCGCTGGCGATTTCGGTAACCATGGCCTGGTAGGTGCCGGTGGCCAGTCCGTCAACCGAGTAGTGCCCGGTTTTGTCGGTGGTGGCACTCTGCGTGGCGCCGTTGCCGGCAATCATGACCACCGCGCCCACGGAGGGCTGGCCCTCGCGGAACACGTATCCCTCAATGCCGCCGCCGAAGCCGAGGCGGATGCGGACGTTTTCCTGCTTGCCGCCCTGGGCAAGTTCTATCATCTGGCTTGTTCCGGTGGCATAGCGCGGATGCTTGGCCACGATGACGTAGGTGCTTGCGGCGAGGTTTTCAAAGGAGAAACTGCCGTCGGCGCCGACCTGCTGGGTGTTGTCGCCCTGGGCAGAGGGCAGGAGCATCATGGCCTGGGCGGGGGTGGTTGCCTCAATGGCCGTCACCTCGGCACCCTGCACGCTGGCACCGTCGCCGGCGTAGACGGTGCCGGAAATGGTGCCGCCGCGGTTGTCGAGAACAATCTTCACGCCGTCCATGACCTGGCCGGCCTGAACCTCAATCTCCACGCGCGAGGGGGCGTATCCCTCCGCCTTGGCCTCGAGGCGGTAGCCGCCCGCGTTGACGCGCATCTCAAAGCTGCCGTCGGGGTTGGAAAAGGACATGGAGTTGGTCGCGCCGGACATCATGCTCATCACATCGACCCCGCCGTCACCTCCCGAAGAGAGGGGATAGGCGTCCACGGTATAGGTGGCAGGAGCGCGGCCCGTGTCGCGGGCCGTGACAAAGCCGCGGATGGTGGCGGTTTGCTTGAGCACCACCTCAATTTCCTCATTGAGCCGGACACGGCGGATGGTTGTCGGAGCGAAGCCCTCCTTGGACACCTCCAGCGAATAGTAGCCGGTGTTTACACCGTCGAAGTTGAACTTGCCGCCGCCCGAAGAGGTGGTGGAGCGCTCCATGCCGTCAAAAGTGGCCCCGGACATGCCCGACAACTTGATGTTGGCGCCGTCCACGGCCGCGCCGACGTTGTCCTTCACAATACCGAGAACCGAGAAGTTGCCGTTGTCGGCGGAGTTCAGCACCAGGTCCACTTTCATGTCGCTGTAGCCGTCGGGATAAATCGGATAACCCGTGGCCGCAATCTTGAAGCCCTTTTTGCGGGCAAAGAGCTGGTATTCGCCGGGGGGCAACTGGGTGATGGTAAACGTTCCGTTTGTGTCAGTCTTGGCGCCGCGGAAAGCCTGGGGCGCCTCCACCGGGCTGAGCAGCGCCGAATAGGCCGGTATGCAGGCGATGTCCGCGTCGGCCACGATTTCGCCCTTGTCGCTGGTAACGGTGCCGAAGACGTTGCTGCCCGCAAACATGAACACGTCAATGCGCACGGAACGCTGGTCACCGGTCAGCAGGAACGGGTCGGCCAGCTGCGGGGCGCTCTCCTTGCAGGTGGCATAGAGACGCCAGGGCTGGTTGAGCGGCACGCCGCGGAGTTCGTAGTAACCGTCGTCGCCGGAACGGCCGGAGAGCGGGGGAGCCTGCTTGACCACACTGTTAAGGGCCTGGGACAGGGGACTGTCGGAGGTACACAGCACCACGTCCGCATTCGGGACGGGGAGTTTGTCTCCCGAGGTGACATAGCCCCACACGATACCGGCCGCCTCCACCTCGAAATCGACGTTTTTCACATGGTCGGTGGCCGTGGCAATTTTCACCTTTTGGAAAGGCAGCGTTTTGCCGGGAACGAATTCACTGCCACGCAACTCGACGGTGACACCCACCTCGCCCTGGGGCAGGCCGGTCAGTTCATAGCTGCCGTCGGCATCGGTCTTGGTATCGGGACCATGCTCGACGTATACCTTGAGGTCGGGAGCGCCTTCAGAGGAACCGGCAACCTTGACCTTGCCGGTCACCGTGGCGCCGGAGTTCAACTCGACGTTAAGTTCGAAAGTCGGTTTTTCCTCCGTAACCGGGTCCGCAATCTTCTTGGTGTTGACAAAGCCCTTGGCGGCAAACTCGACAGAAAACACACCGGGCTTCAGGAGCACCAGTTCATAGGTGCCGTCGTCCTTGGTGGTCGCGTAGGAGGCATCGGCGGGGTCGGGACCGGGACCGGGACCCCGTCTGCCGCGTTGCGGCGGTGACGGTGGCAGGGATGGTCTTGCATCGGTTTCACCGGGCTGCACAACCCGGCTGGCGGTCACCTGCGCCCCGATCACGGGGGACTTGTCCTCTGCATTGAGCACGACGCCGGTGATACGGTAAGGGGTCTGGTCCGTCGGAAGGGCGTCGGTCGCCGCGACGACCGCCGGGTCCTTGGGCGCGGCACCGGCGGCAGCGGGGGCGGGCACGGGCACAAAGTCATCATTCCCCGCGGATTTTGGCTTGGGCTTGTCGGTCGGTGCCTGCTGATAGGAAATTTTGGACTTGGGCGGCGCCTCGGGCTTGGGTTGGACCATGAAGAAGGCCAACCCAACCATTAAAACCAGAATGACCACCACGGCGGCGATTATTTGCAGTGTCGAAAACGCTGATTTGTTGCTCTTTATACGGCTCATTTACATCCTCGGAACGGCTTTACGCCTGACCGGTTGGCCAACACCCAGGGGACGCCTGTCGTCGCGGTCTTGATGCACCGCCATGTGGCACGTCATGCGACCCCTCCAAAGTAAATGGCTGAACCATCCCGCCATACCGCAGCGCCCCGAAATCCCTGTAATAACGTGCGCGCCGCGTCCATAGTATACAACAATGGCGGGCCGGAGCCCGCCATACTATACTGCCGGCACGCAAAATCGTTCTGCACCGCGCCCTCAGCGCAGTCCCAGCCGCTTGCGCAACGGACGCCAGCCCATGGCGAGCGTACACGCGGCCAACAGAACGCTGAGCACCAGTGTGTATGCGCCCTGGTAGGCATGCCAGGACTGAATCAACGCCGTCGCATAATAGTCGTACTGTCCCTTGCCGCCGGAAATCCCGGCCTTGGCCAGCACACTGAGGTTTGTAAACCAGAGCAGGGCGCCCGCGGCGCCAAGCGCCGAAACCAGCGCGAGCAGCAAAGTGGCCATGGAAAGCCGGAAGCGCATCTTCTCGCGGTCGCGGAGATCCGCGATGCGCAGACGCTCCTCGACGCCGCGCTGCAGCGTCACCGGCGCGCGCAGCATCGGCTCCCTGGAAAGCGCCCGGTCAATGAGCGCATCAATGTCGGTTTTTTCACCACCAGCCATTGTATGCCAACTCCTTTTCGACTATGCGCCGCAGTTGCTTGCGGGCGCGGAACATCCACG
>CAZOMH010000063.1:0-12008 GCA_964580415.1 uncultured Nitrospirales bacterium | reverse complement strand
CAGTTGCGGCGCAGCACCGTGATGTAGCCCTTGTCCTTCCACTCCGGCAGGATCGCACCCTGCGGGGGCAGGCCCATCGACGCCGCGACCCTCGCCAGCTCTTCCGGCTTGGCCTGCACCACCTCGGCCAGCCGCGCCTGCGGCACAACCGTCCAGTTGCGCCACACGAACGCGTGCAGCCGGCTCGGGAACGGCTCGCACCCCAGCGCGGGCTTCTCGCCCCCTTCGCCGGGCAGCGGCACATCACCGCCGCCGCACACCATACCCGCCGACAGAAACAGAACCGACAGAACCCGTCCACTCGATCGCATCATGCCGCTCTCCTCCCTCCGTTTTATTTTGACCCCGCATCGCCACCGAAAAACAGCCAGCCGAGATCGGCCGGATTGTCATTCCCGAATATCAGCCGGTATGTCATGGGGCTGTTCGGGCACCAGGAACTGTCCCTTTTGCCCCTTCTTTGGACCCGCACATCAACCCTGACAGGATGTGCCGGTTCGTCAGCCCACCAGAAACACTTAAAGGGAACGCGCGCGACCGCATACGTCCGTCCGGACGCTTTCACCATCCGCACGTCATCTTTCATTTGGTTTTCAGCCCCCAGGCCAAACGCGAAACGCGCACACGGCCACAGGCGCCGCGGTTCAAGTTTGACGGCCATACCGGCCAACGTTGACGCGCCCGCTGACTGATTGGTATCCGCAGGATCCGATGCGATGATGTACACCGCATCCGCATCGTAAGCGGCGGCCCACTGTACCGGCGCCGCATCCGCACCATATCCGCACGGCTGCCATTTCAAGCCCGGGGAAATGTCAAAACCCGGCTTCGACCACAGGGAACCTGCCGCATGCGTGGCATATGCGGCGAGGCCGACGGGCTCTTTACCGGTATATTCGGGAAACAAAAGCTTATCCTCACAAATCCGCTTTTTGATTTCCGGCAAATCGTCGGCCAGAACCGTTTCCACTTGCCGCATCCGCCAGCGTATCTTCGCGGGAAAATACTTATAGCCTTCAGCCTCAGAATGAAAACCAAGCCGCGAATCTTTTTCGCACAGTTCCAGCAACTGTTTGTCCAGATCCAATTCTTCACGCAGAATACCGCCGAGTTGCTTCAGGATATCCAGCCGCTCCCGCCCTTCCATGCGCAGCATTCTTTCGCGCAGGAAATAAAAATTGAGGATGTTATACCCGCTGCGGAATTGGATACCCAAAGCCTTCGACACTCCGATGTCCAGCAGCCTTTCCGGCTCATCCCCGTAGGCGGGCTCCAGCTCACGCAACAGCGCCACGCCCTTGTCCCAGCTCGCACTCATTCGGCGGCACAGCTCAACGTTTTCCGCCAATGTCAAAACATTCTCCATGGATTGCCCGGCCCCGTCTCCGCCCGCCCACAAACATTCGCCGATCCGGTCACCGCTCGGAGGCCACGGTTTCAGTGTTGTGCTGGAGCCGATCTGCCATGTGGGCGACAGGGGAAGATCCGCCGGCTTGAGCAGCAGGGGCCAGACAGGGCCGTCGTGCATCGGCCCGTAATATCCAAGCAAGTTCTGCAGAGGATAGTTCCCGTAGCCCTCCGCGAAATATTTCCAGGCCTCAACCACTTTGGCCACGTCGCCCGCTTTCCAGTAGACCGAGGCGAGCCGGCGCAAAAAGGCCTCCTCGTTTTCCGGAAGCGGATCGAAGGACAACTCGCCTGCCGCTTTGATCATCAAACCCGGGTAATTGCCGAAATACCAGCCCAGCATGGCGTGCGACACGCCCAGCTTGCGCATGGCGGAAAATTTCCTGTAGATCATGGAGGGGGCCGTGACATAAGGGATGGAGGCCACTTCATGAGAACACCCCGTCTGTATTTTTGCGGAGACCGGTGTCCCGTGGGACTGCGCTGTTTCCGCCTGCCTCACGAATTGGGCGCTTGGACCCGGCGTCGAAAGCCAATAGTCGCCGCCCTCCAGTTTCTTTCCGAATTGGGTTCTAGTCACCCCGGTCTCGAACTGGAACTGCAAGATGACGCCTTTCGGAGTGTGTGCCGGGATCTCATAAACCCAGTCGGCCAACTGCCCCATATAATGCCAGCTGATCAGTTCGGCATCCGGGGCCGCGTCATGCATCCCCCGCTCCATAGCCGACAATGACGCATAAAGGATCTCCCAAGGAGCTTTCTCCGAACACCTCGGGCACTTGATTTTCCCTTTCTCCCAAGGGGTTTGACAGGGGAGCGCGCTCAGGCAGGTCGTGCCCCTCTCACCGTGCGAGATATTGATGATCCCCCCCAATTCCGGGATTTCCTTGAAGATCTTATTGACCACCCCGTAGAGATATTCCTGCGCGGTTCCGGTCATCGGGCAGAAAAAAACCGTATTCCCTATCCGGGCACCTCCCAGTTCAGGATAATTTTTCAGCACGCCCGTTTCTTGGACAATTTGTTCCGGTTGACTGCCCCAACTGCACCAGGCGCGCGGCTCAATCGTGAACAGGTAGAGGCGGATGCCGTAACGCCGGCACTGGATGGCGGCTCGCCGCAGCTTTGCCAGACGCCGCGCGGCGTCCTTCGCCGCATCGGGGGTGAACCGGGTCGCGACCAGATCGCGGAACTCCACCGTCAGCCATAACCCGTTGACGCCCTCATGCGCCAGCCGGTTCAGGTACGGGTCGGGATAATAGTCCACGTCGTCCATCAGCTCGTCGCGGTAACGCGGCGCACGCTTGATCGGCCCAAAGAAACAGCGGGAAATGCGGGACTTGATGAACGGCTTGCGTTCCATTGTCCCCAGCGGCAAGAACGGCCCGCACGCCGCGCGCATCAGGTCCTCCACCTTGAAGATGCCGCGCCGGATGCCCTCCGTGTCGGCGGCCAGAATGCGGCAGCGGTCAGCAGTCACCTCGATCCGGAAGGCCTCGAACACCGGCGTCGCGGCCTTTGCGGTCTCGATGACATACGGCCCGTCTGCGGGGAGCTTTCCGGCCGCGCAGAAGTCCGCCAGGTCGGCATAGGCCGTCTTCAAACGCCCTTCAGGATCAGCGAACCCCTCGTCGACGCGGACGCCGCGGCTCAAGTCCGCCTCGCCCGCCGCAACCCCGCGCTGGCTCCACCCGTGGCCGTTGCCCCACAAGGGCTTCTTGATGTCGCTGATGAACGTCCAAGCCTCATCGCCCGGCTGCTCCGGCACCGGCTCAAACCCTTCAGTCCCCGTGGCGGCAAAGGCGGAGATACCCGTGCAGCACCCCAACCGGAACGCAAACGCGCACGCCCTCAAGAAAACCGTATCCGTTCTCAACCTGATTGTTCTCCCCTCCCCGAAGCACACCCCGCTCTTTCGCCCATCAGAGAATTTGCACCACCGTCCCCCTGGGCCTGTAGAGCCAGACGCCCGCGGCGTTCTGAATCACCTGGCCGTGCCCGGACACGGTGATGTTTTCCGGCGTGAAATCGCCTACGCGAGTCGCGTGGCCGATCAGCTTAAACCATGTCTCCTTGCCCTCGTAGGCCAGCGCGTCCACCTCCAGCCTGGCGCCCGCGCAAACCTGAAGCGTATCGGTCGCACGCAACTGGCCGCACCCCTGCTTCCCGAAGTCGAACCGCACTACAGACTGTGTGTTGTTGGTGAGCACGATGTTCTTGGCCTCGCACACGCCGTTCGACCCGATGGCGATCATGCCCTGCCCGTTGCTGCCGCAATAGAGCGCCATGTTGTTGGTCACCGTGAACCTGCCGTTGTCCACCCGCAGCAGACCCTCGCTCGCCTTGTCCATGGTGAAATACGTGAGGTTGAGATTGTACCCCAGCTGGTTGGTCGTCACGCCGCCCACAAAGACGGGATCGTAAACCAACATGTCGCCGCCTGACATCAGGTAACTGCCGCAGCCGCCACCCCAGCCGACCACGATGTTCCTCAGACCGTTCACCACTGTTCTCCCCTGCACAAAAAGGCCGCCCGTCTGGCACACGGTGCCCGTGGCGCCTTGCCCTAAACCGAGCGTCAACGCCCCGAAATTGGTCACCGCTCCCCCGCTCAGGTTGAAGTCGCCCAGCGTGCCACCCGTTGCGTTCATTCCGACCATCGCGACGAGAATGCCGTCGCGCTGGCCGTAATTGTGGCCGTAATAGTCCTTCATCAGGTTGAGGAACCCGCCGGACATGTTGAAACTTGCCCTGGAGAATCCGGTTCCCCAGTTTGAGACCTTGCCGACATACAAGCCATAATTAACTCTCGAATTCGTAACCGAAAGGCTGCCGCTTTCCAGATTGATCTCGGCATAGCCGCCCTTCCCGTTTAAGACCGTGCACATGTGCAGTCCGCCCCCCGCCTCGAAAAACCCCCGGTCCCTGACTGTGAGCACGGGCCGCCCCAGCGTTTCAGGGCCACCCAAGTAAAAAGGCATGCCCTTGTGAATAAGCATCACGCCGTCATCGCAGACCGTGATCTCCGCCAGAGAGTCCGCACCTGCCCCCGTGTAAAACGAGCTATAGCTGCTGTGAACCTGCATCTGGAACTTCGCGCTCCCGGCCACCGTCACCCGTCCGGTCGACCCTGCGTAGTAAGCAAGGTAAGCCGTCCTGTTTGAGCTCAGAAACACCAACTCCGCCTGATCCTTCAGATTCACTATCCCCGTACCGTAATTCCCGATATACAGGAAGTTCGCCAACTCGTTCCCCACCTCGACCCTGCCCATGCCGGACACCTCCAGATGCCCGTAGCTACCCGAACCGTTCCCGATATACAGTGTAGTGCCCCACCCGCCCCCGAACTCGGCCCTGCCCGTGCCGGACACCTCCAAACGCCCATCGCCGCCCGTGCCGTTCCCGAGATAGAACTGTGCATTCTTGTTGGTCTCGGCCTCCGTGAAAACGCCGTTCATGGAGAACGTGCCGGCCGTGACCTCCATCCGCCCGGCTGACCAGTCGCCGACCAACATCCGCGAGGCGTCCGTGGGGGTTGCCTGCATCAGGTTGGTGAACGCCACCGTGCCGCCGTCGACGCGGAGCAACCCGCCGTTTTTAACGACAGCGATCCTGTCATCCGAAGGCGCACGCCCCGCATACGACCACACGCCGCCGTTGGTCACGCACACCTCGGCGCTCCGCCCGATCTCGACATACCCGTTGGAGACCGTGAACCCAGAGGCCGCGATATCCAGCCGCGTCGTGTTTGCCGCGACGTTGCTGACGGTCATGTTGCTGATAACGCCCAAAGGCGTCTCCCCCACCGTAACCCGGTAGGAGGCCGCCGTCTCTGTCAGGTCGGCCGAAGTGTTGTCCGGAACACCGAGATTCCAGTTTTCCGGACCGTTCCAGGATCCGCCCAGCATATTCGTCCAGGTTGTCGCCTGGACATTCGAAGCGCCGCATAACGCCGCCAATAAACAAGCCCGCCCAACTCTTCCGAACAGCTTCATCGCACACCCGCCTTTCCCAATAAGACATGCGAAACGGCCTGCCTCTATTCAAAAAACAGCCAGCCGAGATTCTCGGGGTTTTCGTTGCACAGCCTGAGCCTGTAGGGCCACGGGTTCCGCGCGATCCACACGCGTTCGCCACCGCCCGACACATGCCGGACATTGATCCGCAACGGGGCCGGCGCCACCGCGTCCATCCCGCGCGAAACAAAGGGCAGGCGGATCCATCCCTGCCAACCGTTCGCGCCTTCGCGAGCATGCGCGTCGAACGCCTGGGAGAGCCACGGCATCTTTTGGCCCGAGCCGGACATGCTGTAGTTGAGGCACGTCCACAGTCTGCGCGGCTCTAGGGTCAGCGTGATACTGTCTGACTTTTCCGCGCCGTCAAACGCCACGTAAAAGGCATCGCGGTCGTGGCAAACCGTCCACCGGAAGTTTTTGGCGCCGGCCTTGCGGGGCGCCGGTTTCTCGCACGTTTGCCACACGAAGTCCCTTGGGAAGAACCCGGAAATATCTTTTGTCCGGTTGCCGATATCCCCGCAGTAGAGCGAGCGCAGCGAGACGCCGGCGGGCGCGCGCCCGGAGTATTCCGCAAACACATCTTTGCCGGACGCGATATCGCGCTCAAGCGCGGGAATCTCTTTTTCGAGCACGTTTTTCAACTGGTTCATGCGCCAGCGGATTTTTTCGGGAAAGTACTTATAGCCCTCGGCCTCGGAATGGAACCCCAGGCGCGAGTCGCGGCCGCACAACCAGACCAATTCCGCGCCGTTTTTCCGCTCCTCCTCCACAATGCGCCGCATCTCCCCGAGGGTCACAAGCTGCTTCGCCGCTTTTTCGTTCACCATGCGTTCGCGCAGGTCGTAAAATCTCAGGATGTTCAGGCCGCTGCGGAACTGGATGCCCAAGGCCCGGGCCACGCCGATGTCCAGCCGCCTCTGCGGCAGAAGGGCGGGGTCGGCCTCAACCTCACGCAGCAGCGCCACGCCCTGATCCCAGAGGTCACTCATCGCACGGCACTCCTCGATCGCCTCGGACAGGGTGTAGACCTGCCCAAGCGCCTCGCCGATCCGGTCGCCGCTCGGCGCGAACGGGGTCCCGATGTGCTGACCCGTGTGCCAGGCGATCTGCCAGGTCGGCGCGAGCGGCACATCCCGGGGACGCAGGAGCAGCGGCCAGACCACCCCGTCGTGCATGGGGCCCCAGTATTGGAATTCGGTGACCAGTGGATAATGGCCGTACCCCTCGGTGAAGAGCGACATGGCGCGCGCGACCGTTTCGGCATGCCGTCCCCATTCCGGCCCCACCAGACGGCTCATAAACGCCTCTTCGGTCTCCGGGAACGGCTCGAACGAGAGTTCGCCCGCCGCACGGTTCATGATCCCGGGATAGTTCCCGAAATACCAGCAGAGCATCACGTTCGAAACATCCAACTCCCGCATCGCGCTGAATTTGCGGTACAGCATTCCGGGAACAGGGACAAAGGGGATGGTGGCCACCTCATGCGAGCAGCCGGTCTGGATCTTGGCCGACATCGGCGTGCCGGCCTCTTTCGCGAACGAGGCCAGCCGCTCATACCGCTGGCTCGGCCCCGGCGTCGAGATCCAGTAATCCGCCCCCCTGCGGCCGCGGCCGAACACGTCCTTCGTCACGCCCGACTCGAAGTTGAACTGCATCGTGACGTGCTCCGGACAGTGCTTGGGAAGCTCATAGACCCAGTTGCCCAAGTCCTCGTCCTGGGGCATGTAAAACCAGGCGATGAACCTGGCGTCGGGGTTGGCGTCATGCATGCCTTTGGCCATGGGCGAAAGCGTGGCGTGGATGATTTCCCACGGCTCTTTCTTCGAGCAGACCGGACAGGTGGAACGCCGGTTGCTGGTCGCGGCAACCACACTCTGGCAGGTCGTCCGGCGTTCGCCATGGCTGATGTTGATCATTCCCCCCAAATGCGGAACCTGCGAGAAAATGAAGCGCGTTGACTCGTACAGATAGCGCTGCGAAACCTCGGGCCACGGGCAGAACGGGCGGGTGTTCCCAATGAGGTCGCCCCCCATTTCCGGATGCCGCTTAAGCACCGGCGAATTAATCTCCCACGCTGTCGGCTCGATGGAGAAAATGTAGATGCGTATCCCGTACCGGCGGCATTGTTCCACCGTCTTCCGCAGCTTGGCCAACCGGCGTTCGACGTTGTCACCATACTCGGGAGCCACCTCCGTCTTGCACAGATCCTTGAACGTGATCGTGAGCCACAACCCGTTGATCCCCTCGTGCGCCAAGCGGTTCAGGTACTGGTCGGGATAATAGTCCACGTCATCCATCAGCTCGTCGCGGTAACGCGGCGGTCGTTTGATCGGACCGAAAAAACAGCGGGAGATGCGGGACTTGATGAACGGTTTGCGTTCCGTTGTGCCGAGCGGCAGGAACGGCCCGCACGCCGCACGCATCATGTCCTGAACCTTGAAGATGCCTCGGCGGATGCCCTCCGTGTCGGCGGCCAGAATCCGGCAGCGGTCCGCAGTCACCTCGATCCGGTAGGCCTCGAACACCGGCGTCTCCGCCTTCGCGGTCTCGATGACGAACGGTCCGTTGTCCGGGAGCTTGCCGGCCGCGCAGAAGTCCGCCAAGTCGGCATAGGCCGTCTTAAGCACACCCTCGGGGTCTGCAAATTTCGCTTCGACGCGGACGCCGCGGCTCAGGTCGGCCTCGCCTGACGCGGCCGCGCGCGGGCTCCAGCCGAGGCCGTTGCCCCACAACAGCGCTTTCAAGTCATTAATGAACGTCCAAGTCTCATCGCCCGGCTGCGCGGGAGGTGCCCCGAGATCCTGTAGGGTGTCCTTCGGCAGATCCTGCGCCGTGGCCACCAGAGAAGACACGCCCGCCGTGGCCGCAAGAACCGCAAGGGACGTGATACCGCATTTGAACCTTGTCATCGTCATCATTCCTTTCACTTGTTCGCGGCCAGATTGAGCTTCTTCATCATCCCCCGCCTGCCCTTTTCGTATTTCGCACGCGGATTTCCCTGAAAGAGGTGCCCGCAGCATTCGTCCCACCACACCGACGGCATGGTGTTGTACTTGATGCAGATGTCGGGAATGCCGTGCGTCGTGGTGATCCGTTCGAAGATCAGCCGGTAGAGGTCGCGAGCCTTCATCGTGCTGCCGAACTTCAATCCGACCTTCTGAAGCAGATCCAGGTCGCGCTTCTGGCTGTCCAAGTCGCCGGATCCCATCACGTGCGTGCAACAGCAGAGCTCGGGATTGCGTCCCGGGCAGGGGGCGCAGATCATCCAGTCGGCGCCCTCTGCCATCCTGATCTCGATATCGGGCTTACGGTTAAGAATCAGGTCGAGCAGCTCGGGCAGGTTGTCTTCCTTGTAGCCCGGGCGCAACCCCTCGCCGTACTGGCACACCGCGCAGACAAGAATGTGCGGCCGGACAGGCACGACGCTGGCGGCATAGAGCGCCTGCAGCGACTTGTCTTTTTCCTTCGCCATCTCCTCTTCTGTCCGCGGGGAGATCAGCGCTTTGATGCCCTTCTCGAATCCTTTCTCGTAATTGTCGCCCGCCGCTTTCGGGCAGCCCTTCCACGCCTCGCCGGTGACCGTGTCATAGCCGCAAATGCCCGACACCGTGGGCAGCCCCTTCAGCAGGAGCTCAAACAGCGCGCGCGCCGGCAGCGTGCAGCCGGGTGCCAGACCGAGGATCTGCAAAACATCCAGGTCGCGCTTCCGGTTGAACTCATCGCTCTCCGGCGTGTCCTCTCCGGTTCCGGAATCTTGAAAGGAGTACAAGGCGCCGGCATGGCAGGCGAGCGTCACGGGCACGTCGGGGTTTTTCCGGAGCGCGGCGCGGATTTGCCTGGCCTTCTCGTATTGCCCCGCCGACCCATTGCCCTCTTCGCCCAGCGAGCACACCGTGCACAAGAGCTGGTACGGCCGGATCGTCAGGGGCGTCGGCTTCTCCGGGACAGCGTCACCGGAAGCGCCGGCCGCCTGCGCCAACGCTGCGGGAACCATACCGACCAGTCCGCCGGTCCCGCAGAGCCCCGCGCATTGCATGAATGTGCGTCTTTTCATTTTGTGTTTTACTCCTAATCCGCGAACTGCCCCTGCAGCCAGCGGCAATTGACTACCTTTTCCAGCAGATCCAGCGGCATGTAAAAGTATTGGCACGACGGCTCGAAGCCGATCCGCGAGTCTTCACACACCAGGGCATACAGTTCGCGGGCCAAACCGATCTCGGATTCCAGACATTGCCGGATTTCTTTCCTCAGGCGCTGGCGCTCCGCTGGCGGCAGCGCGTCCGGGGATTCCGCGAGCGCGTCGCGGGCGATCACGAAACGCGCCTGGTTGGCGACGGATTGGAACGTGATGCCCGCCACCCGGGCATACCTCAGGTCGGCCTGAGCCTCGTCGCGCCGGTCAGGCGGCGCCTTTCCCACTGCCCTCCGCAACTCGGCGATGCCCGGGCCCCAGCCCGCGGCCACTTTCTCGAATTGAGCCGCGAACACCTCGCGGGGGTAAGGGCCGCGCCATCCCTCCAAATCATCGTAGGGGAGACCCCACATCGTCGCCTTGTAGCCGGTCTTTACGGGATACATCGGGTTGGCCGCCCCCCACTGCACGGGAGAGGTGTAGACCACGCTGATGTGGAACGGGTAGTGGCGGAAAGCGTCGCTCAGCAGCGTCCACGCCCGGCGCGCGTGAGGTCCCCCCGCGGCGCCAAACCGCTCTTGGGCCATCTGCTCCAGCTCCGCGCCGACCTCGGGCACAGGCGCCCTGTTCAGGCGCCGGGCAAGCTCGAAGTTCGGCGAGGGGTGCCCGCCCATCGTCCACCCGATCAGCATGCCGTTGAGCTTCTGCGGGGCCAGGTTGCGGATGTGCTCGGCCACAAGGTCCATCACCGGCAGATAGGGGATGCTCGCGATCTCACAGGTGTTGTTGAACTGGATTTCGGCGGCCCGCCTGATCCCGGCTTGCGCGGCGGCCTCCCAATGCCGCAAAGCCCGCGGGCCGGGGCCCACCGCGGAAATCGAATATTCGCCCACCTTGGTTTTGACGCCTCCGCGCTCGATCGGCAAGTCCCATTCGCTGACCGACATGAGCCAGACGGTCTTCGGCAGGCGGGCGATGATCTCCCTCGCGTCGCCGTGCCCCTTCCAGCCCCAATCCGACACGATGACGTTGGCCGCCGGGCTGCCGCGGTGAACACCCTCCTCCAGCGTGGCGACCACTTCGGCGATGATGTCGGTGTCGCTGCGCGTTTTGCAGCGCCCGCAGGTCTGCCAGCGTCCGTGCGACGCGCAACTGGTCAGGTTTTCCGAAGCCGTGATCGCGTAGATGCCGCTCAGTCCCGGCACTTCACGGAACACGTGCGCCAACGCGTCGGACATCCATTTCCGGACCTCCGGCTGCGACGTGCAGAGAGCCGTCAGCTCCTTCTCCTTGACGCCGGCCATGCCTGAACGCTTTTGGAAAAAATCGTGGGGCATGGACCGCGGCTCGTTCATGTAGAGGTACACGCCCACGCCGTACCGTCTGGCCCGCTCCACCAAGGCCCGGAGGTTCGCCAGGCGCTGCACATGGCCATCGCCGAATTCGGGAAAGGTTTCCCCGCCGGGCGCCAGGTCGCGCAGAACGACGTGGAGCCAGATGCCGTTGACGCCCACAGAGGAGAGACGCTGCAGAAAGCCGTCGGGATACGGGTCCAGCTTGGGGTTCAGCAGCGGGTCGCCGAAGACGGCGAGATAGGAATAGACAAACCGCAGGGAAACCGGCCCGCCCGTTTCTGACGGTGCCGCGTAACCGGGCAGGGGGCTGCCGAGTTGCCGCACGAAATCGAAGCGCGGCTCCACCGGGAGGCGGAGCTGCCCGCCAAACTCCCGCTCGACCACCCGCCGGATCTCGGCCGCGCGGCGGCGGGCCGCCTCGTTGGGCGGCGTGTAGCGCAGCGCCGCGCACTTCGGCTTCAGGCTCCCCAGCTTGATCCAGAGGAAATCCTCCTCGCGCAGACAGAAGTCCAGCCGCTCCGGAGTCATTTCCAAAAGCTCCAGCAGCTGGCCGTAGGGCAGCAGGTGCCAGTTGCGCCGGAGCACCGAAACATAACCGCGCGTTTTTATCTCGGGGGGGATGGCCGCCGCCGGCGGCAACCCCATGGATGCGGCCAGCGCGGCGACGTTCTCCGCGGAAGTTTCCAGCACCTTCGCCAGCTTGGCCGGATCAACCACGTTCCAGTTGCGCCAGACAAACTCGTGCACGCGGTCCGGGAAGTAAGCGGCGGCCAGCGCCGCCGGGGCGCCGCCTTCCGGCAGGACGGGCCCGGCGACCGAGTCGCCGCACGTGAAACAATAAACCGCCGCGGACAGCAGAGTCGTCTGCCCTAAGAGTCTTACTCTCATGTTCCGCTTCCTCTCCTTAGTGTTTCACGGGGAGGCCGCAACGACGGCTAGGCGGCACGCGCAAGCCCGTCGCCGACACCGCTCATGACGACCGAAACGACCAGCGCGCTCATGAGTCCGCCGAAAAACCGCCCGCCACCAACAGGAGAATACCCAGAAACTGCTCCATACTGTTACCCTTTCGTTATCGCAAACCTTGTAGACACTTCA
>CAZOMH010000062.1:0-12063 GCA_964580415.1 uncultured Nitrospirales bacterium | reverse complement strand
CTCAATCTCGACGCCACGCTGCCGGACGGCACCATCTGCCCGCCCGCCGAGTGGCTCACGGCCCGCCTCATTGACTGCGCGGCAACCCTTCCCGTGCCGGCTGCTGCGATTCCCGAAACGTTCCTGCGCGAACGCGCCGTGGATGCGCCCCAGTTCAGCGCGCCATTCATGGAGGGATTCGCGCGCCTCCCTGGCCCGGAGGCGGAGACCAGCGAATGGTTCACCTACCGCAAACAGAGTGACACCACCCATGTGCTCCGCCAAACTGAGACGGGCCGTGTCATAGAATGGGAAACCGCGCCCGCACCCGCCATCCTGCCAAACAAGTGCGCAACTTTCGTGTTCGCCGGTGGTCTTGGCTGGGTTTCGCAGCCAAAGACCGACGGGTTTGTCTTGTGTGTCAACGACAGGGAGGTGCTGCGCTTTGATGTGTGCCGCGGTCGCGGCCTCTGGCGCGACGACGCAAACCAGGCCACGCTCAGCTTCGTACCGCGCCGCATGACTGCCGAAGACACGGCCGGGCTCTTCTATCTCGGCCTGTCCCGCGAATACCTTATTCCCGGCCAGCCCCTGCGTCTCAGCGTAAAATCCCTCGGGTCAGGCAGCCGGCGCTGGTTCGCCCTCCATCCGTACACCGACGTGCTGGGCGCAAAATAGGGCGCGAAGCGCCTGCGCGTGCGGGTGAAACTAAAATACCGGGGCCCGGGTCCAATTGGCGCCCTTGTTGGCGTAGCCGTGTGTCATTCCGGAACAGAGACCAATGAACACTGTCGTGATTAAGAAGATCGCCGCCGCAGTTGCCGTGGCGATCGCGCTGGGACTGCTGGAAGCAGCCTGGACCACGCCCGAGGCGCCCGGAGCGGCGCGGCCGATGCTTGGCTCATTCGGCATTGCGATCGCGTTGGCCGCCGTGTGCTGGAACAGGTTGTGGTGGGTGCCCGCCCTGGGAATGCTCGAAGAGCTTGTCCAGATATTCGCGGGCCAGCTTCCGCCGGTGCGTCCAAGCCTGCATGACGCACTCTTTCATCACTGGTCCGCCGCCTTTACACCGGTCAATCTTCATCCCTATGTCTCCTTTCCTTTGGCCGGTATTGTCGGAGAAATCCTCTACCTCTATTGCAGACAATGCAGGTCCAAACAGGAAAAGCACGCCTGACGCAACCTGCCGTACGGGCGGTACGCGGACCGTTTCTCCAAATGTTCCCTGCGCATCTCCGGAAAACACCCATATCCACTGAATGTGGGCGTGCCCGGAATCGGCATGCTATTATCCGGCCATACGTATCCTGCGGTTGCAATAGCGTCTTGTTCCGGAAAGGGAGACAATGATTTCAGCAATGGCGGTTCTGGCGTTGACGTTCCTCTCCGCGCCTCCGGACGAGGCGCAGCCCGGTCTGGCGTGGGCGAAGCAAGCCTTCGCGGACCATGCGCTGCAAATACCGGCCGGTTGCATCGCCGTGTCGCATGAGGACAGTCCGGGTGACACCAAGTTTCGCAAATGTACCGCCGGGGGGCCCATGCGGCTGGGGGAGAAGACCTACGGGCACGGCATCGGCGTCAATTCCCATTCAGTGGTTCATGTCACACTGCCGCAGCCGGGCAAGGCGTTTCGTGCCGATATCGGCCTGGACCGTAATGTGGACAACACCGTCGCATCCGTTCGTTTCCACGTTCAAGAAGGGGAAGGGCGCCGCCTGCTTGATACGGATGTGATGCGCGCCGGCACCGCGCCCCGCATGATCGAAGCGCCCCTGGAGGGGACGCGGGAATTCGACCTTGTCGTCGATACCGGCGGCGACAGCCGTTCCTTTGATCAGGCCGACTGGGCAGACGCGCGCGCATTGCTGGAAGACGGTTCCGAGATATACCTTGACGATCTGGGACGCGGTGGTGGCGTGGAAACAAAATGGCCTTTCTCCTTTGTCTACGACGGCCATCCTTCAGAGAAGTTGCTGTCCGCCTGGGACCGGCGCGTTGAGGTCGAGTCCCTCGAAGACGGACAGCGCCGCACCCTCATTCTGATCGACCCTGCCACGAAACTGGAGGCAAGCGCCGTGGCCACCGTATTCACAGACAGCCCCGGTGTTGACTGGACCCTGCATTTTACGAACAAGGGTGACACGGACACGCCCGTGCTGGAACAGGTGCGCGCGCTTGACGCATCCTTCCTCTGCGATCCGGGAAGCACCGCAACCTTCCACAGCCTGCGCAGCACCTGCGCCGCCGATGACTGGCTCCCCTTCAGCGAACCGCTGGCCCCGGGCCGGCGGCGTGAGTTCGCACCCAGCGCCGGACGCTCATCACTCGGTGCATGCCCCTTCTTCAACGTGCAATGGAACGGCGGCGGTGCCGTCGTCGGCATCGGCTGGACGGGCCAATGGACCGCGGCTGTCGAAAACCGCGACGGAATCGTCGCGCTCCAGGCGGGCATGCAGAACGTCCACCTTGCACTGCATCCGGGCGAGTCGATTCGCACACCACGCATCCTGCTGATGCGCTGGACCGGCGACGATCCGGCACAGGCCCAGAACCTCTGGCGTGCCACCATGCTGCGCCATATCGTGCCCAGGGTACACGGCGAGATTGTCACCCCGCCCATCGCCCACCTGAGCACAGCGTTCTACGAAATGGACAAATGCACCGAGGCCCAGGCGCTGGAGCACCTGAACGCGGGCAAAGACCTCGGCTTCGAGTGTTACTGGTACGATGCCTATTACGGCAGGGACGACTTCCCAACCGTGGGAAACTACGTGCTGCCCGTGGAACGCGGATTCAACACCACCCGCTTCCCCAACCAGTTGAGGCCCCTGTCAGAGGCTGTTCACAAGGCCGCCATGCAGTTCCTCATGTGGTTCGAACCGGAACGAATCTGTCCGGGCACTTTCATGGCGGTCGAACATCCCGAATGGTGCGTGATGCCCGACGGTGGCGGTTGGGGCATGTTCAATCTCGCCGTGCCCGGGGCGCGGCAATATATCACCGACTACATCGGCAGTCTCATCGACGCCTACGGTCTCAACTGGGTCCGCATAGACAACGCCGTCTCTTACGCGCCCCTGTGGCAAAAGCTTGACACCACCGCCGGTCCGAACCGCGTCGGCATGGCGGAAATCCGCTACGTCGAAGGCCTCTACCGCTGGTGGGACGACATGCGTGCGACCCATCCCGACATCGCCATCGACAACTGCGCCTCGGGCGGCGGCCGCATCGACCTGGAACTTTGCGCCCGCGCGATTCCCCTGTGGCGCACCGACGCCACCATCACCCCGTTGATGAACAAAGACTTCCATCAGGCCGCACTCCAGAACCAGGTCATGACCGCAGGCCTCAGCCGCTACGTGCCCTTCAACGCCAGCGGACAGATGGGCGCCGATCCCTACAACTTCCGCAGCGGCTTCAACGGCGGCATTTCCTTCTGCGAGGATACCCGTCCCGAATCCTATCCCCGCGACCTGCTGCGCGCCGCCATCGCCGAAGGCAAGCGCATCCGCAAATACTACTTCGGCAACCAGTACGCCCTGACCGATATTACGACCAGCCCCAAAGACTGGTGTGTGCTCCAGTACCACCGCCCCGCCGAAGGCGACGGCATGGTCATGGCCTTCCGCCGCCATCAATCCCCCTACACGGGATTCGCCTGCGCGCTTCATGAAATAGACGAAAATGCGGATTACGCGGTCACCCTGTCCCCCGGCTACACCCCCAACCCGACAGTCACGATGAAAGGCGCCTGCCTGCGCGCGGTCACGCTCAACATAGACAAAGCCCCGGACGCAACACTCCTGGAATACTGCCCGCTTCCCAAATAGACCAACCCGATTTCGTCATTGCGAGGAGGGCGCAAGCCCGACGAAGCAATCTATTGTATTCATGACTGAGGCGGCAACCACCGTCGCTCTTATCCTTGTCCCTGTTCCGCCGGCGGCGGCTCCTGCCGCATCTCCCTGTGTACCGCCTCCAGCGCCGCCACGACGCGGTCCGCGCCCTCCGGCGGAAACAGCATCCAACCGCAGGTCAACCGCGCCGTGCCTTTGGCGTGCAGCACCAGCGTCGGCGCTGGATCGGCCACGCCGAAGCGCGGACAATACCAGCCCTGATCGGGCGCATGCGCGCCCTCCACCAGTTCAACGCGGTCCGCGCCTTCCGGCAGAATGCCCAAGTGAGCCCCGTCTCTTCGCGCGACCCATGCCCCGCCCGACTCCGTCACTTCCGTGCCCGGATAGAAATGCAGGTAACTCTCCACCGTCAGTGGCCCCGCGCCGTCCACCCGGTCCACCACCACCCAGAACCCCGTGTCCCGGTCATACCGTGTGTACCGTGTCTGCGTCCAGCCTTGAGGCCAGCGGCATATCCCGCGGAGTATCGACGCATGCCCGCCCACTTCCCAGTCCGCCGCCGTGATCCGGTGCCGTCGCGCCACACGAAAAACGTCCCACGCCTCCATCGGCTCCTGTCCGTTGATGCGCACCGTGTTGTGCGCGCGCACGCTCCGGCAATAGCCGCGCAGCGTGCTTTCGGCATACCCGTTGCAGCCGCCGTCCACAATCAGCCGCCGGCCCGCCACGGAAAGTTCAAAAGTAAACGGATCACCGTGCGCATGCCCCGGCTGGTACGGCGGATTGGGTCCCGCAGCCTTCAATATCATCCGGTTGTCCCCGCTGCCCAGCACATAGAATCCTGAATCAGGCAGCGCCGGGCGCGGTTCCTCCCGCGGCTTGTCCCCCAGCACGGTCCGGGCCAGTGCGACCAGAGCCCGGCCCTGCATCGTCTCGCCCAAGGCCGCGTCGCCAAACAGCGGAATATCGCCGTCAGGGTGCAGAATATCCTCCAGAAAGTGCGTCATGCGCCGCAGTGCGTTGTCGAAAAACTTTGGCGGGGCCGCCGCCCCCGCGCGCAGCACCAGTCCGTCAAACAGCGCCTGCGCATGGTAGAGCGGGCTCAGTTCATAATGGCCGCCGTCCGGAAGAATCTGTTCCGCAACCTCTTCCTCGACCATCGCCCATGCCCGCTGCCGCAGTGCCGCATTCGCCGTGACTTCCGCCGCCAGCGCCAGCGCCATCACCTCCTTGAGCACATGGTTCGCGCCGAGGTCATGCTCGATGCGCGCCTCGAGCCAGAGTGCCTGCATGGTACAGCGCTCCGCCGTCGCGCCGTATCCCGCGCCGAACGCCGCCGAACTCAGCACCCAGTTGAACAGCCGGTCCGACGTGGGGTGTGAATCCCAAGCCACCGCCGACCCGGGCGGATTGTGCCGAAGCCAGTCATCCACCCAGTGCGCGGCCCGCGCCGCGTCGCCCAGCGCCGTTGCATCGGAAAAAGCCGTTGCCGCAAGCATCCGCGCCGTGCGAAATCCGTGCAACTGATAGCGCCAAAGCAACGGCAGCGATTTGTCCTGCCAGGGCATCGCCGCCTCGCAGTCCACCGTCCTGTTCAGGAACGTGAAGATGTCATCGCGAAGCGCCAGCGGATCGGCGTCCGCATCCAGCCCGTGTTCCCGCGCCACCGCCAGAAACTCCCGGAGTCGCTGCAGTGCGGCTCCGTCAAAATGCGCCGAAGAATAACCGTCCTCGTCGGGAAGCCGCACCGACAGCCGCCGCTGCGCCATCCGTTTCAGCCGCCATGCAATCTGCCCCGGCCGTAAATGCCAAAGCGTGCGCGCGTAAAGCCCGAACTTTTCCCAAGTGGCCGTCATAACTGCTTCCCCGAAGCGGCCAGCCACACGCGGGCCACCGATTCCGTCCGATCACACAGCCAGTCCAAAGCATTCTTCATCGATTCTTCCGGCGAAACGGGGCCCGGTGCCAGCGCAAACACGGCCGTCATGCCCAGTTCATACACCGCCTCATGCCCGCTTCCGAGTCGGCCCGCCAGCGCGATGCAGGGCACCCCCCGCTCCTGCGCCATGCGCGCCACGCCCAACGGCACCTTGCCCCGAAGGCTTTGACCGTCCATCGATCCTTCCCCGGTAATCACCAGGTCCGCGCCCTCCAGCGCCGCTGCGAGTCCCGCCTGCTCCGCCACCAGTTCAAGACCCGGTTTCAGGCGTGCGCCAAGGAATGCCATCAGCCCCGCCGCCAGACCGCCAGCCGCGCCTGCACCCGGCGTCTCGCGCAAATCCACGCCAAGTCCCGCCCGAAGCCCGGCCGCATACCGCATCAGCGCCGCGTCAAGCGCCGCCGACTGCGGCGGCGTCGCACCCTTCTGCGGGCCATAAACAT
Organism: uncultured Nitrospirales bacterium; assembly: GCA_964580415.1. Lineage (GTDB taxonomy): Bacteria > Hydrogenedentota > Hydrogenedentia > Hydrogenedentales > CAITNO01 > CAITNO01. The sequence continues at coordinate 5,845 of CAZOMH010000062.1, read as the reverse complement.
GCGAGGCCCCCTCCGGTCCGCAAAGCGGATTGTCCACATCGCATGCAACAAAGACCGTGCATTCGGCAAGCCGCGCGTCCATTCCCGACACGTCGATCTCGGCAAGGTTCGCCAGCGCCGCGCCGCCCGGCGCGAGTTCGCGGTCCGCCGCGTCGCGCAGCGACGCCCCCAATGCCTGCGCCATGCCCGCGCCGCCGTCGTTCGTCGCGCTGCCGCCCACCCCCACGATGAAACGCCGCGCCCCCGCGTCCAGACCTGCCCGGATAAGCTCGCCCACCCCGCGTGTCGTCGCCGTCAGCGGGTTGCGCAATTGCGGCGCGACAAGATGCAGCCCCGCCGCCTCGGCCATTTCAATTACCGCAGTACCGTCGTCCAGCAGGGCCCACCGCGCCGTCACCGGTTCCCCCATTGGTCCCGTCACCACCGTCTCCTGAATCCTTCCCCGGGAGGCCGCCAGCGCCGCCACCGTGCCCTCGCCGCCGTCCGCCAGGGGCACAATGCGCAGTTCCGCCTGCGGGTCTGCGCACAGCCATCCCGCCGCCATCGCCCCCGCGACCTCGGCCGCCGTGGCGCATTCCTTGAACGAATCCGGCGCTATAACAACAATCATCCCGGCACTCCAGTTTGACGATACCCGCCCGTCAATGTACCATAGCCCCGCGTTTCGAGTCGCGTCGGAAGACCCGAAAGAATCCGGAATCCGGAAGAAAAGACAAAAAGACGGCAGACAGGAATGTCTGCCCCGCATTTGCAGGTGCGAATATGCGGATGGGCGTTGCGTCGGCAAAAGCCACGGCACGACTCCGCCCGGAGCACCGAAGGTGCGGTATTCAGCAGCCCGGACCGTGAGGCCCGGGAAAGGCCGGTAAAAAAACTCTGAGCGCTGAAAGCGCGCGGGGCCAAACAGGAGGGAATCCATCATGAGCCTGCCCGTCACCACCACATTCACCATCGAAGGCCATCGCATCGTCGAGTACCGCGGCATCGTCCGCGGTATCATTGTCCGATCCCCGACCATCATACAGGGCATCCTCGGCGGGCTGAAAAACTTCATCGGCGGCAAGATCGGCGCCTACACTGAAATGTGCGAACAGACCCGCGAACAGTCCTTTGACCTCATGGTGCAGCATGCCCGGGAGATGGGTGCCAACGCCATCATTGGCTTTCGCTACGACGCCTCCGACCTCGGCGGCGGACAAATGTCCGCCACGGAAGTTCTCTGTTACGGCACCGCCGTCGTCATTGAACCCGAACCCCCGCAACACTGAGCGCTGCACATCAATACCTGCGGCGTCCCGCCGGCCTTGTCCCATGCCGTAGGTGCTCCCCATAGCACCCGCCCTTGTGGCGGGCATCCACGCCCGGGCGGACGGGGAAAGCACTTGCGCCGCAATGGCAATAGAGACCGCAGCCGTTACGGCTTGTGGTTGCTCATGCCGGGACCGGTCTTGTCATAAATATTGAAGAACTCGTCCGGCATGATTGTGGCGATACCGCCTTCCGGCACCTCGACAAAATCCTTGTCGAGCGTTTTGGTTCGGAACTTCCAGCCCGTAGGAAGTTTTTTGAAGTTGCTTTCGCCGGCGGCAACAAATTGCTCGTAGGTAAATTGCGGTTTGAGGCCCTGCTGGAATCCCTTCATTATCCAGGTATTGCCTTCCGCATCGTCGAGGAGCAACACCGTCGTTCCCTTGTTCCATCCCAGCCCGCTCTTGCGTGCGATGGTCATGGGCTTATAGGGCGTGCTTTCTCCGACACCGCCGGCGTTGTCACCCATGCTAAGTTGGGCAACCCAGGAGGCCTTGACGCCGTTGAAGTCCCTCTCCACTCCCAGATCAATCTCGGTCCAATCGGGCAACCAAAGTTTTGGGCCGTTCAACGACGCGCCCAGGACGCTGTAATCGGTCTTTAATTTGCCGAAGTCGAGGCCCTCGACCGGTGCCTGCGGAGCGGTGTCCTTCGACGCGGGGATGCCTTTGGACGTGAACATGCTGTTGTAGCACTCTGCGACCAGTTTCCCGGTCTTCGCGTCGCGGTGGGCAAGAAAGATTTCGATAAAGCGGGTCTTGTGCATCTTGTCGAAACGACCGGCCTTTGCTCCGGCACCGTCGTTGAGCACCTTGGGTTCCGCAGAGGGTGCGTCCAGCGCGAAGGCCCCCGCCGCGGTTGCCGCCACAAGGACGACCGTCAGCATGCAAAACTTCGTTACATTCATTGTTCTTCTCCGTTTGTTTTCCGCCGCGCGGCAACGGTTGGTTAATGTGCTCATTTCGATGTTCATGGACTTCGCCCTCATTCTGCCGGCTGTGCCTTGGGAAAGCTCCACGAGCCGTTTATGAGTTCCTGTTTGGGCTGGTACATCCGCACGATGTAATTCCAGCCGGGAGTGATCGGCAGATTATTGACAGCGTTGGCGCCGCCGCCGAAATTAACCGTAATGCTTCCGTCCGCGTTCTTTTGGGCGGTCACGTTGTTGTACGAGTAGACGTTCTGCGCGTTCTTTTCCATGTAACCGTCCTTGTTGTAAACGGTAATGGACCAGAAACCGTCTACGGGCACGTCCTTCACGGTCACAGCGTATGGGGTCTTGCCGTCGTTCTTTTCCGGCACAACATTGTCGTATATGGCGGCTTCTTCGGGGTTTCCGCCCCAGCCGAAGGCCGTTCCCAGCAGGTGGCTGATCGGGTTGAGCTTCGCTTTGTCGCCGAACATGCCCCTGGCATCGCTCCGGGTCGCCGCAAGAACGTTGATGGCATCACGGACTTGCTTCAGTGATGCCTCGTCCCAATCCGGAATCTCGAAGGTTCCCGGGTTCGGCTGCCGCACGGATATCTTGTCCTGCAGGGCGTTGGCGGCCTTGATGTCGGCCGGATCATTCGCGTCGATGAAGGTGCGGAAGATTACAAACACGTAGCGCGACCCAATCTCTTCCTTCGTGAAGGTGAACTCGCCCGCGCCATGCTCGACCGGAAGCATCGAATGGTCCTGGTTAATCACCAACATCGACTGGAATCGCCCGCCGGAGCCGGTTTTTAGGATCGTCACCGGTTCCGTGAGGTCGAACACCCCAAGCGAGTAAAGCGTGTCGCGGTTCATCCGGATTACGTCCTGCTTGTCCACGGACACGGGCTGGCGAATGTGCAGGAATTTCCCAAAAGCCCCCTGCTTGACGTAGCGGCCGAGGGTCATGTCGGTTTCGGCGCGCACAAAGTTGTCGACAGTGACCCTGACGGGTTCTGCCGGGGAAACAGCGGCCGCCGCGCACAGTAGAAGCCCCACAAGCAGGACGCACGGCTTTCTCATCATCTTCTCCTTGTCCATCCCGGTAAGCCCGACCAAAACTCCTGGCCTGCACCCGGGGAAATGCAAAACATCACCGGCTTCGTGTTTTCTTCCATCATCCTTCGTCCCTATGCCCGCGCCGGAATTTCCACCTGCCGCTTCTCCTTCGCCGCGATGTAGGCGTACTGCATCAGCTCGGTGAGCTGCGTTCCTTCCTCCACGCCAAACGGAATGGGCGTGCCCTTCAATATGCCGTCCACCCACATCGGGATCGTCGGGAGCAGCTTCTCCGGAAGCGCGTCTGGCGTCACCCACCCCGCGGTCTTGAGCTTCTTCGACGTAATCAGCACCTTGTTTTCCTCGGGACCGCCCACGCGCAGGCTCCCCTCGGTGCCGTCCAGTTCCAGGCTGAACGGGCTGTCACTCGATACGAATCCCGTCTCCGCCACGCCAAGGCACCCCTTGTCGAATTCAATTACCGACACCGCATTGTCTTCCAGCGGGTGCCCCGTCACCGAACTGAAAGCGGACACAATCCGCTTCGGCTGCCCGCCCAGCCAGCGCAGCAGGTACATCGGATGCGCGCCCAGGTCCATCATCGCGCCGCCGCCGCAGGTCTTCTCGTCCCAAAAATAGTCCGGCAGCCATTTGCCGCTCGCGCCGTCGTGCGCATCGCGCACCCGCATGAACGTCACATCGCCAATCAGCCCCTCGTCCACCACCTTCTTCGCATACAGTGTTTCGGGCTTGGTGCGGAACGGGAACGAAATGCAGAACTTCACATTCGCCGCGCGCACGGCGTCGGCCACCCGGTTGCAGTCGTCCACCGTCAGCGCAAGCACCTTCTCGGTGAAGATGTGCTTGCCCGCCTTTGCCGCCGCCACCATGATGTCCGCATGCATGCCCGACGGCGCAGTAATCATGATCCCGTCCACGTCATCCCGCTTCACCACCTCCTGGTAGTCGGCGACAAAGGTGGACTTCAACTGCTTTGCCCAGTTTTCGCCCCGCTTCGCGTCCTCGTCCCACACCGCCGTGATCTTCACTTCCGGCATGCCCGCCAGCGTCTTTGCATAGCCCTTTGCATGGGGGTGCCACTGGCTCATCACCGCCACCCGAAGCTTCGCCCCGGGCTGGGCATCCTGCGCCCTGGCCCCGGCTGCCGCCAACCCCGCCACCGCCGCAGCGGTTACCGCGCCGCCCCGTGCCAGAAACGCCCGTCGGTCCATCGCTCCATCGTGAAAATCAGTAGTCATCGCGCGCATCTCCTTTTGGCCCAAGAGGCCGTGTGTTCTATCCGTTGACCGCATCCCTGGCGCAGTCTGCCTTTGATGCCGGACCCGTCACCACAACCGCCGCAGTCTGTCCCGCATGCGCGGATACGGTTCATGGAATATCCCTGCTCCGGCGCGCTACTCCGCCGCCTCCGAATCCGGTTTCTCGCGGAGCGAGCGGATCGCGTCCAACTCGCGCCAATACTCTTCGAGCGCCGCCAGCCCCTCCGGCGTCACACTGTATTCCGTGTGCGGCATCCGCCCGTTGAACGACTTGATCACCGCCACATACCCCGCCTTCTCCAGCTTGTCGATGTGCGACGACAGGTTCCCCTTCGTCAGCCCCGCCGTGCTCAGCAGGAAATTAAAGTCCGCCGCATCCAGACCCGAAAGCAGGGTCAGGATGCGCAACCGGGCCGGCTCGTGGATGAGACGGTCAAGATCAGCCATTCGTCCCGCCTCCGTCTTCCGAATCAGGATCGTCCTCCGACGAAAACTCGGGCAGTTCCGTGCGCGTAAGGCTCTTCAGTTTCCACAGCGCGTAGCGGCTGTACACGTGCCCCGTCAAAATCGCAATCAACCCGTACCCGAACACCGGCACCACCATGTCCAGCATTGGAAAGGCCACCGGAAACCGGATCGGCATCCCGTACAGCAGCGCCACCGCGTGCATCCCGTACAGCACCGGCCATATCCACGCCCAAAGCCCCAGGCCCTGGTACAAAATGAGCACACAGAGGTAGGGCGCCATGTACGCCGCCGAAAACGGCTGCATGTTGCCCATGGCGAGGTAGCCGCGCGCAACCAGCATTGCCCCCACAATGTGATACACCACCAGCCCCCCGCCCAGCGCCGTCAGCCACAATGGCAATCCCTGGCGGTCCGCCGGACTCGACACCGCCGCATACCCCTCCTCCCCGTACAGCCATTGTGTCACCCGCCAAATGAGTTCGCCCCCCCACCGCGACAGAGAAAACCAGCCCAGCGCCACCACCACCAGCCCCATGAACACCATCGAGAGCCAGAAAAGACCCATGTTCCCCGCCCGGTAGGCCATATTCGTCAGACTGGCCGCCAGTCCCACGGCCAGCACCATTGTCACGATCACCACCCACTGCACAAGAAACGAGATGGTGCGGCTCCGCGCATAGCGGCGCGCCCAGCGCACCACCAGTCTGGGATCACCCATCTGAAGTCTTTGCGGCGTCTGTTTTCCGGCCATTTGCAGCACTCCCAAAACCAGGTTCCCGTGACTCCCGCATAAATATATCGCGTTTGCCCCACCAAGA